>CAYVWX010000001.1:0-61861 GCA_964455635.1 uncultured Lentimicrobiaceae bacterium
GCCAAAGATGGCCAATACCCCTTTAGTGCCATAAATTACCCGATTAAATTGCCATAGGCTTCTGCATCAAGCAGGCTATCTGCTTCGGCAGCGTTGGAAATTTTTATTTTAATAATCCATCCGTCGCCATACGGGTCTTTGTTAATAAGCTCCGGTTCGTCTTCCAGTTTTTCGTTAAGTTCAAGGATGGTTCCACTTACGGGAAGCAAGAGGTCGGAAACGGTTTTTACAGCTTCGATGGTACCGAAAACTTCGTCCTTATCCATCTCGTCACCAATGGTATCAACTTCTACAAAAACAATATCACCCAGTTCGTTTTGGGCAAAATCGGTAATGCCGATGTAGGCTTCGTCGCCTTCAACTCTAAGCCATTCGTGATCGTTAGAGTATTTTAAATCTTTTGGAACATTCATTTTTTTAATTTTAAATTTGGAAGGCCAAAATTAATGAAAAAAATTGGTAGCAAACCTATAAAACAACGTAATAAAAATATAAAAATGTGTTGAGGTGTCAAAAACCATTTGTTATTAATATTTGTCCCGTTTAAAACCATCGTTTTATGGTTTTCAGGCCTGAGTTGGACAGCAATAAGGTATAACGGTTAATTTATTGTGCAAGGTTAAACCGCAACGAAAACCCGCCGCTGGTTGATGCGGTTGCATATTGCGATGATATGTAAGGTGTGTTGTTGTTCCAGTTGTAGTAAAAACGAAGCTGTAAACTTTTGCTCAACATGTAATCGGCGGTAAAGTTAAAGGTAAACTGTTTAGCACCTGCCGAAATTTGATTGTTGTTGTCGTCGATGCGGCGAAGGAAAGTGATGTTGTCGCGAATGCCAAAATCGGCTTTAATGTTCAGGTCGCTGTTAAAGTTACTTTTTTTACCTCCTGTAATGATGGAGAATTTAATATTCTTAAATCGATATCCTGCGCCAACCGAAATTTCGTTGCTGTTCACCTCCGTCATTTGGTTATTTACAAAACTCATGGTAATCGATCGGCTTTTTTTATAGTTGATTCTTGCGTTAAAGCTGTTTTGCATGGTTACATCAATGCCTATTAAAGGTGAAAAGGTTTCCATCATGGCTACAATGCCTGCGTCGTATTTATTAACATAATTCATGCTTCCTTCAAACATTTGAGTCGGGTCGTTGGGATTGTAAAGCAGGTTTTGCTGCCACGAAGCGATGGTCATCATTGATCGGTAGCCGTGTTTGATGTTAAAGCTGCGGAATGCTTTGCCGATAAATCCTATGTTGGTCAGTCCGCTAAAGGTGATGTTCCAGTTTGGAAACGGAATGGAGGGGAAAATACTTGAAACATCCATTTTGTTGGCATCGCGGCCTCCGTAGGCAGCCAAAAACGAGTAATAAAGTACCTCTTGCTGGTTTGAGCCATATCCTTGCGGGAAATTGGCACCGGCAACCGTATCGTAAAAATATTCGTGGTTCCAGTTGGGATTTTCACGGGCAAGTTTCTCGGCAATGAGCAACCTGTTGTTTCTGAACTGATTAAAAGTTGGTGAGTTGGTTGAATCGCCTTTTGAAACAAACGCGGTTTTAATAAGGTTGTAAGAGATGCTGAAGTTACCTTTTTCAATGGGTGAAAAGTCGTTAAACCTGCCCAAATCGTTGCTGTAGCGATAATATGACCGCCTACTGCCGGTTAAAACCCTGTCACCGCTTAAGTCGATGCGTATAACCGACCATAAATCGAGGTTGGCTTTATAATTTAACTGTTCGGAGTGCTTTGTTATGTATGGATTGTTAAGTGCGGTGTCAGTGGTAATCCATCCCATGCGGGCGGCATCGCCCCGTATATCGCGTTGGTCGCCAAACACAAATCCCCACCCCGGCGCATTTTCAGCCATATTCATACCAAGGAAAGTGGGTTCGGGTATATAACCCGGAAGCAGCGTTCCGTCGGCAGTGCGGTAGTTTAAGCTTACCTTTTTAACAACCATTATTGTTTTAAGAATTCCATCCAGTGCAATTTTACCGTAGTTTACTTTGGGTTTTGCATTGGTTGAGTCGGCCGGGTTTTTGGCGGCTTTTTTTCCTCCCCGTGTGGTTGAGCTGTTTCCCCTGCGTTGCGACGACCTTCGGTTTCTCGAACGGTTTAGTTTTTTAAAATAGGGCACCTTATTATATAGCCTTTTAAAATCGGCACTTGAATTTAGTTGTATGTCGTTGGAATTTTCAAGTGTATTACCAAAACGCTGTTGTATTGAAACCGGTGACGCCGTCCAGGTATATAATGCCTGATAACTTGCCGTTAGCTTAACCCAATCGACCAACGGAATTTTTTTCAGCGGTACATTGTAGGTAGCTTTAAAGGTTTGTGTGTAGTTTTGTTTGGTTCCGAATTGGCTTATCTGATCCCAGACTGCCCGTTTGTATTCTTCCCACTGTTGTGTTTGCTTGTCGGGATAAATGGTGGGTTCTTTTATGTATGCACGCGAACCCGTTGAAAGCTCAAAGGTCAGCGATTTTGCGAGGTCGTACCTTAAATTAAAGTTGTTGTTCCAGTTCCAAACACGGTTAAAGGTGGGGTAGGTGATGATGTCGCCAAAACTTTTGTCGCGATACTGTTTTTTCATAAAGTTCCGGTTCATATCCGTTTTAAACGAAATAATTTTTGGCAGATAATAAAAGTTAAAATCTTTTATGAGCTTAAACCAGTTTGATTTACCAAGGAATCCGATTTTGTTAAAGGGTTTTACATTTTTGGGGCTGGTGCTGTAGTTGTATCCCAATCCACCCTGATATTTTTTTTGTATCTCTTCTTCGATGTCGATGTTTTGATGGTCGATTTTGGAATATGAAAAGGAGGCATTAAAATTTTCTATGTCGTAAATGTGTGCTTTCCGTCGCGAATTGGTTTTGTCTTTACGCACATTCATAAAGTTTATATTTTGCCTTGTGGTATGGTCGATGGTAAGTGCCTTTACCGAGTCGCGGCTCGATTTGGTTGTGTAAGTATCCAAATCATCTTTAAGCAAAATATCGGGGTTTAACGGATTGTATTTGGGGGTAATAGACTGAATACCATAATCGTAGTGCATGGGGATGCGGATACCGCTTTTTTCTCCGAAAAATTTCCCGAGGTTCAGGTCGGTTGAAATTTGCATGTTGGTTTCGTAATCCAACGGTATTTCACTAATTTTTTGATCGATGGTACCAAATCCGGCGGCACGATGTGAAACTAAAAACGAAACACGTCCCAGGTCGGCCAAATCGGCCTGAACACGGCCTGTGGTAGCCCATCCGGGAGAGTCGTTAAAATCAGTTAGCCGTAACTCGTCAACCCATACAATGGCACTTTTGGGTTCGCCGTCGTCGCTGGTGGCAAATCCCAGTTTTTTGGGATTTCTAACGCCAATCATAATTCCTTTAACATCGCTTATGTTCGGGTTACCCAAAACAGTGATGGTGGCTTTGCCGTGTAATTCGCGGTAGGGTTTGGTTAACGACAGGGAGTTGTTGGGGTCACGCATGGCTACATTTCTGTCCTGTTTTACCTTAACAAGCTCATCGAGAACTATTTCCATGTTGTTATCCTGTGGCCATATAACGCCGGGCTGATTAATGGTTGTACCCCAGGGAGTAACCTTAACGGGAATCTCGTATTCGTAGTAGTTGTTGGTAAAATCGGCACCTACCCGTATAAATATGGTTAAATCGTTGTCGTTTAATGTTTGATTTTCGAGCAATTTTTCGGCATGAACAAACATTTTAATTTTTTTATATTGCCTGAAATCGAACTCGGTGGTTTTATAGGCTCCCCGGGCATCGCCATCTTGCAGGTCTTCAATGCTGAACTGCAACGATTGTTCGTTAAGTTTTACATAATCGGTAGTGGCAAAATTCGATTCTCTTTTAATTCCCGGTGGTATTACATAAGGTATGGGAACGCGCCGGCCGTTTTCTTCGATGTTAACCGTTGAGATAACATATTTTGTTTCGCTTCCGTCGTCGGTAGGAATGTATTCGCCTTGCGCCAGCAGCGAATGCTGGTATCTCCTCCAGTCGCCACGTACCAGCTCGAAAGTGGCAAAACGGCAAACAATGGGTTTTTTAAAGTTTTTCATAAATACCCGCATAAAGCGTATGGAACGAAAGTCGGTAATGCGGCCTACCACTTTGCTGGGGTTTGTGATGGGAATACGAAACTGATACCATTTTACTTCGGGAAGAATGTCGCCATTTGCCAGCGCAACATTTTTGGCTGTTCTAATGTCGGCAATGTTGTTTTTACCCACCTCCATTTGACTTGGGTCCAGTTTTACTTTGTATTGAAAATAGCGTTCCGATTCGCTCAGTGTGTTGTCGCGGTTAATGTCTTCCACATTGGGATAGTTTGAATTGGAAGTGGGGTAACTCTCAGGGTTAAGGTCGTCGGTGGGAGAGTTTCCCTCGACGCCGTTAAAATTTTTATATCGTTCGGTAATGCTTGAATATTCCCCTTGCTGGTCGTAGTCGGAGCCTCTGAAATAGTGATAGTCGTCTGACGACGGGTCAGCCTCGGCCAGTTGATAGGCTTTGGAGTTGCTGCCCACATTTTGGCGGAGCTTTTGCAGGTAGATGGTTTGGTAAAACGATTTTTCGTCATCATCGCCCAATCCGTCGTAACCAACATCCTGAAACTGGCGTGAGCCGGCAACGTTGCTAAACGATTCTACCAGTGCCTGTACCGTAGGAACCCTGCCCCAAAGGGTGGTGTCAACATTTTCCACAGCGGCAGAGGTGGGCAGGCCGTTTTCGTAGCTTTTGCGTCCGTCTTTTAAGATGTCTTCCGACACTTCACCGAGGTTGATATACATGTCTCCTTTGTTGTCGGGGTCTTCGGTAAAGGGATCCATCATCCAAAATTCGATGTATTCGATGTTTGCCGCTTCAAAGTCGGAAGTCTCAATTTTTCTCATCATTCCGCCCCAGCGTGATTCGGGGTTGAGGAGTTTACCGTCGGGATTTACATTGTCGGCATCAAAGTTATAGGGTCCCCGTTCGTCGGGAAAATAAGCCATATTTAAGGTGGGGATGGTTGTAGGCCTTCCGTTGGGGATGTCTTTATTTGGAAAGACTTCCGTTTCAAGAATCTGGCGTGTTGAATTTTTGGAGATTTCGTTTTTATCGACATTGGTAGGCCTTAATCCTCCTGTTCTGTCGTAAAACAGCGGATCAATAATATACCAGGCAAATTTGGCTCTGTTTTTTCCGTAGTCGTAACCCTGTACATTTCCTTCGGGAAAAAGGTTGGGCTGGCCCTGCGGGGTACTGGCCAAAAACCAGGAGCCGGTATGTTTAAGGTCGATGGTGGATTTGGCACCCTCAAAATCGTCGATGTATGAGGTTCCCGACGGGCCGATTGCCCTGGAATGGCCGGGAAGAAACTGTGCAAACTCGGCATTGACATTAATTTTCGACATCACGTTGGTGGAAATGCCGGGCAGTTTGTCAATTATGTTGGTTAGCCAGCGCGAATCTTTGTGATAACTTAAATCAACTCCCCAAATGGTGTTCGAAATGGGGTCGTCGCCATAATTAACCTTTTGTGTTAACGGCCTTTCGTGCAGGTTTAACAGGGTACCTCCAATGTGCAGGTCTTTGTTTACTTCGTGGTCAACATGGATGCCCATCATCCGCTTTTGCTGAACATTGAACATGGAGTTGCTTTCCAGCGACACGTTGATGGGGGTTCCCGAGCTTAAGATGCCATCGTTTAAAATACGTACTCTTCCCAAGGTATAGTCAACGGTATAGTCAACATTTTCTACCAAAGGTACTCCGCCTGCAGTAACGGTAACCGAGCCTTGCGGCACATTGAGTGCGTTTAAACTTATTTCGGAACCTGATTTCGATTTGTAAAATCCTTCCAGAATGTATCTGTTTTTATCGGGAAACTGCTCGGCGGCGGTTTTGGTCATTGAATATAGCGAGTCGAACGAATATTTATCTGCCAGGGCCGGATTTGAGGGGAAAACGGAATCGTGAATATAACTTCCAAAAGGCTGAAGCACCGGAAAATAGATGCGGCCGTTGGAGCCCTGAAAAGTTCCTCCCGTGGTTGCAGCATGGTCGATAAAGTCGAAAACCCCGTCGCCTCCGGGAATGGGATTGAGTTGGTTGTCTAAATTGTCAACACCCAAAACGTGAATCAGCGGTTTTCCTTTTACATTGTCGGGGCCTTCCATATAATAGCCTGTGGGAACACCGTTTTTGTCGCCGGAGTACAGGATGTTAAAAATAAAATCGTCGCGCTGAACCTGGTAAGCGCCTATGGAATAAACGTTTTTCATCATCAAATCCCACATGGGCATTTTGGTGTTTAAAACGTTACTTTTTAACAGTTTTACTACCAGACTGTTTGGTGGCACTATCCCCTGATCCGAAAATTCACCTACCTGATAAACACGGTCGTCGCCGATAATGGTATATTGATAGGCAACGGCAACAATTTGATCGTCGTTAAGGCTTGTGTTTAGCGAAATAAATCCGAGTTTGGGGTTAAATTTGTATTCGGTTGGTTTCAGTTTCCGGGCATTTTCAAGCTTGATAAAGTCTTCTCCGGGAGTTATATACCCCGATTGTCCTATGTTAAAGGGGTCGCCGGTTAAATATTGCGTTATGTTGTTGATGTTGCGAATTTGGTTGGTATCCAGCTTATAAAGCAGGTCGTTCGACAGGTTTGAAGGGTAGGTTTGTCCCGGAACAGGTTGTACCAGTGGGTTGAAGATTTTTGAAGGGTTGTTTTCTCCCAAATCGGTAAAAGCAACAATGTTTCTGTTTTCCTGGGTTGCTGCCCCTATGTTGGTTACCCACACTTCTACTTTGCTAATAACAATATCGGAAGTAACTATGGGTAAGGTGCTTAAGGCACGTTCGTAGTTGTCGCGAAAATACTGACTTAAAAAGAAGTGACGGTTGTCTTCGTAATCGAGTGCCGACAGTTCAAAATGATTGGCTTGTGCACCGCCCTGAATACGGATGTTCTTCGATTCGCTCTGTTGTTGCGAAAACACTCCGGTGATGGTTGTTTTTCCAAACTGCAGTTTTGTTTTTACCCCGAAAAGGCTTTGGCTGCCTCTGATAAGCGTTGAACGCAGGGGCAGGCTTACATTTCCGGCTTCAATTAACTGGATAATCTCATCTTCCTTGCCTTCGTATTTTAGCTTAAGGGTATTTTCAAAATTAAAGGATGACTCGGTATTGTAGTTGGCTTTAAATTCGATTTTATCGCCAATTTTGGCAATTACATTCATTTGAATGGACTCTTTAAAGTCGAAATTGGTGGTGCGTCGTTGTCTTACGTCAAGTGCCGGATCGTCGCGCTTGTTTGATAAAATTCCAAAACTGATTTGAGCCGATCCCTGCGGGCGAATGTCGATGGTGTTGCTGCCGAAGATGGATTCAAAGGCTTTGCCGCCCACATAAATTTTCGGAATGAGCCGTTCTCCTTCGGTGGTGCCTGCTACCTGAGCACGCTCTTTCCAGTAGCTTTTTACATCTTTGTTGAGCTGGTATTTTTGAAACTCGTTAAAATCCATGCTGGTGGGCGATCGGTACGTAAAGTTACCCACTTTGTTTTCAAATTCGTAGCTGTTGGTTTTCGGGTTGTAAATAATTTGTTGTTTGATATTTGTCGGGTTGCTGAGGAAAAGCGGGCTGGAGCTTTGGTCCATATACGGGTTTCCCGAAAAATCGTTGAAAGGATAGATGAGGTGCGTAGTGTCGCTATTTTGAACGCTATCGGCAGCAGAGGTGTTTTGAATTTGGGCAAACAAAATTCCCTCCGGAGTTAGTAAGCTGCTCCAAAACGCAATGGTGAAAATAATTGTTAGTAAAAAGTATCTGTCTCCCCGCTTCAAAACTTTCTCTTATCGTTAATCAATTGTATCAGTTATAAGATTTTAAGAGCCTCTTTAATAAGAAGCTCAACACTATCAATTTCAGTTTGTTTCATTACTTTGCCAACAGCTTTTTCAGCTACTGTTTTGTTAAACCCGAGAATCAACAAACCTGATAACGCTTCATCCTTTAAAGTATTGTGGCCGGGAGCGATTTTTTCGAGCTTTATATCCTGTTTTATCAGCTTATCGCGCAGGTCGATAATAATTCGTTGTGCCGTTTTACCTCCAATACCTTTTACTCCCTGCAAAATCATGGTGTTGCCCTGTGTGATGGCCGTGTAGGTTTCCTCTGCCGAAAGCGACGATAAGATTAATCTGGCAGTATTGGCACCAACACCTGAAACGGTGATGAGCAGCAGAAAAAGCTGCCGTTCGTTTTCTTTGGCAAATCCATATAAGATGTGGGCGTCTTCGCGTACTACCAAATGGGTAAAAAGTTTTACCTCTTTAAGGTCTTTTATTTGAGAATAGGTGTTTACCGTGATATTAATAAAATATCCGATTCCCTGATTTTCAACAACCACGTAAGTGGGTGTAACTTCTGCAAGTTTCCCACTGATAAAAGCATACATAGGCTAAAGCCGTTAAAAGATTGTCATAAATGTTAAGAAAACAAAAATACAATAAAAACCATACGGAGGAAAAGATTAAGATTTTGAGCCTGTTTTTTTTGGAGAATATAAGCACCAATTAATAAAATCCGGGAACGGAAAACCTGTTTGGAATCTGATTTTTCAGGTTTAACCGTTGGACATAATAGGGTCCCGGGCATGAGCGAGGTGTGAAAAAAACAGGATATTTCAAAATTTTGTTATCTTGCCTCGTTAATTTATAAATGCAGTTATGAAAACAATTCCCGGATTTTTTAAAAATAGTGTGGCAAAATATGCCGACAATGTTTTAATTCATGAAAAGGTAAACGGAAAGTATGTAGGCGCAACTTACAGGGAGATTGATGAGCAGGTGGAATATTTTGCCGCAGGCCTGTATCGGTTGGGGTTAAAAAAGGGCGACAGGGTAGCGTTGCTGGCCGAGGGCCGAACGGAATGGCTGGTCGCCGAGTTGGCCATGCTCAGCCTCGGCATTATTGATGTACCCCTCTCGGTAAAGCTTATCGAACCTAATGAAATAGCTTTTAGAATAAACCATTCCCAATCGAAAGCCGTTATTGTTTCAGGTTCACAATTAAAAAAAATTCGTGATATTTTGGATAGTTTGCCAAAAGTTGAAATTATTATTATCATGGATGATGTGGAGGCAAAGGATAAGGAGGTTACCTATTCCAAGGTGTTTAAACAGGGAAAAGATGCCTCTTCCGAAGTAAAATCGGAAGTGCAAAAAATGATGCAGTCGGTTAAAGGCGATGATGTGGCCAATATTACGTATACATCGGGTACCACTGCCGACCCCAAGGGGATTATGTTGACGCATCGTAACTATACTGCCAATACCGAGCAGGGAACATCGTTGTTCGAAATAAAGCAGGAGTTTATTACTTTGCTGATATTGCCGTGGGACCACTCATTTGCTCATACGGTAGGGCTTTATACCATGATCGGAAAAGGAGCCGGCCTGGCAGTGGTTGAAAGAGGGCGGACCCCCATGGAAACGTTGAAAAATATACCTAAAAACATAAAAGAGATTAAACCGCATTTTTTATTGAGTGTACCGGCGCTGGCAAAAAATTTTAAAAAGAATATTGAATCGGGAATACGTCAAAAAGGAAAAACAACCGAGAATTTGTTCAACTTTGCCCTTAACATAGCTTATAAATATAATAAATCGGGGTTTGATAAAGGCACCGGCGGCACTTTTGTGTATAAGCCGTTGCTTGCTTTGTTCGACAAAATTTTGTTTAGCAAAGTCAGAGCCGGATTTGGAGGTAACCTGCTTTATTTTGTGGGAGGCGGAGCGCTGTTGGATATTGAGCTTCAACGATTTTTTTATGCTTTGGGAATTCCCATGTATCAGGGCTATGGCCTCTCGGAGGCAGCGCCGGTTATTTCGTCAAACTCGCCCGATGCCCACAAAATGGGCAGCTCGGGAAGAATTGTGGCCAATCTGGAAATAAAAATTCTGGATGACGACGGCAAACCATTAAAAACGGGTGAAAAAGGTGAAATTGTTGTAAGAGGCGAAAATGTAATGAAAGGTTACTGGAAAAATGAAAAGGCTACCAACGAAACTTTAAAAAACGGATGGCTTCACACGGGCGATATCGGATATTTGGATAAAGACGGATTTTTGTTTGTGCTGGGCAGGTTTAAAAGTTTATTAATAGGTAACGATGGCGAGAAATACAGCCCCGAAGGTATTGAAGAGGCATTGGCCGATCAGTCCGGTTACATTGATCAGGTAATGCTTCACAACAACCAAAATCCTTATACGGTTGGCTTGATAGTGCCCAATGTTGCAGCGCTAAAGGAGAAGATTAAATCGGATGGAATGGAGGTTAAAAGTGATAAATCCGTTGAAGCGGCGTTAAACATCCTTAAAGGTGAGGTGGCTAAATATTTGAGTGGCGGTGAGTTTGAAGATATGTTCCCGGCCCGCTGGCTGCCGGCTTCCGTGGGTATTCCGCCTGAGAGTTTTAACGAGCAAAACGGATTAATGAATGCAACCATGAAGGTTATAAGAGGTAACATCACCAAAAGGTTTGATACACTGATTGATTATCTTTATACTCCGGAAGGAAAAAATATTGTTAACGACAGAAACAAGGAAAGCATGAAAAAGTGGTTGTGGGGAGCAGAGTAACCGGACGAAAAATAGAAATATTAAATAATTGAAACTGTTGAATGAAAAAATTACTCTTTTTATGGTTCGTGTTTACCGGCACAATTACATGGGGACAGCAAATATCCTCACTGAAGATTTTAAGTAGTCGTTATTACGATGATTTGCCATCAGCTTCCGGTGTTGAAATCTACAAAGGAAATGTTTATCTGGTTGCCGACGACCTTCCCCGGATGTTTGAGCTGGACATGAGGGGCCAAATTCTTCATCAATATCAAATTTCGGGTAATACAAAAATTGTTAATGGACGGACACCTAAAAATATAAAAGCCGATTTTGAATCTATGGCCATTGTGAAACAAAATAACCACGATTATTTATTGGTGCTCTCTTCCGGTTCGAAAAAAATAAAACGCGATACTGCTTATCTTTTTTCATTGGAAAACAAAAGGGTTGTGGCAAAAAAGAATATTCGAGGGTGGTACAATGCCATCAAAAAGAAAGCTGCAATGGCTGTTGCTGACGAAATAAATATTGAAGGTTTGGCTACTGCTCACGGTAAAATATATGTAGCACATCGTGGTAATGTGTCGGGAAACTTTATTGCTTCTTCTTCATTAACTGATTTTATAAGTTATCTTTCCGGAGAAAGTAATGTGGTTCCGGCTGTGGATATCTTTCTTTTTAAGTTACCTTTATACAACGGTTTAACAGCAGGGCTATCCGGGTTGTGTAGCACTTCAGACGATAGTGGATTGTTGGTGACAGCCTCGCTTGAGTCAACGGATGATGTGGTTAACGATGGCAGCGTATTGGGGAGCTATCTGGGTTATATTCCATTTAAAACAATGGAAAAAGGTGTAATTTTTCTAACTCCTGTTGTTGGTGATAACCATAAAATGATTGCTAAAAAACAGGAGGGTATAACCGTCGTCAATGTTACTAAAAAAGGCCGTTATCGAGTTCTTACCGTTTGTGATAATGATGACGGTACTTCCGATATGTGGCAATTTTCTTTTGTATTGAGTGAAGGCAAATAGATTGGGTAAAGGCTGCCTTATGAAAAGTACTATCTTTGAAATCGCAACGAAAAGGGAAAAGGTATGTATCTGACAAAACTTAAGTTAATCAATTTCAAGAACTACGGGGAGGCAGAGCTGGAGTTTAGCAAAAAAATAAATTGCTTTACAGGTAACAACGGTGCCGGAAAAACCAATATCCTCGATGCAATATATTATCTTTCGTTTTGCAAGAGCTATTTTAATTTTGTTGATTCGCAAAACATAAAACATAAAGCTGATTTTTTTGCCATTCACGGAACCTATAAAAATCAAAATGAATTAAATGATTTGGTAAACATCACGCAAAAGCGTAACAGCAAAAAGTCGTTTAAATTTAATAAAAAGGAGTACGAAAGGCTGGCCGACCACATTGGTAAAATACCGTTGGTGATGGTGTCGCCGTACGACCGCGACCTCATAAACGAAGGCAGCGATGTGCGGCGGAAATATATCGACGGGGTTATATCGCAGTTTGACAAAAATTACCTCGATAACTTGTTGCAATATAACAAGGCACTTGCCCATCGCAATGCTTTGCTGCGCAGTTTTGCCGAAAACAGGCACTTCGATGCTTTTTCGCTTCAGATATGGGATAAAAAGCTGGTTGAATTCGGGCAGCCCGTTTTTGATAAACGGAAGGCTTTTTTGCAGGAGTTTAATCCCATCTTTGAAAAAAACTATCGTTTCCTGTCGGAAGGCAGGGAACAGGTTGAGTTGGTGTATGAGTCGCAACTGGCATTGGAACCGCTGGGAGCGCTGTTGGAAAAGTCGGTTGAAAAAGACAGAATGTTGCGCTACACCGGAAAAGGAGTTCATAAAGATGATTTGTTGTTTAAAATAGACGGCTATCCTATTAAAAAATTTGGCTCGCAGGGACAGCAGAAAACTTTTGTGGTGGCAGTTAAACTTGCTCAGTTTGAGTACATGAGAAAGGTTAAAAATTTTAAACCTGTTTTGCTGTTCGACGACATTTTCGATAAATTAGACCATCAAAGGGTAAACAAAATTATTCAGTTGGTAAGCAACGATAATTTTGGCCAGGTTTTTATTACCGATACCCAGTCGGAGCGCATCGAAGCAATTTTTGAGCAGGTGGATATCGATCATAAAATATTTATGGTAAAACAGGGAAACGTTAAATTATATAAATGACAAGCCGGCACGAATATACACTGGGCGATGCCATCAAAGAGGTGGTAAGTCGTCTTCGCATGAATCAAAAACTTGAAGAGGTAAATCTGATGTCGTCGTGGGAGCCTGTAGTGGGTTCGATGATAGCGCGCCATACCGATCATCTCGCCGTCAAAAACGGCATCCTTTATGTTAACCTCGATTCGGCACCGCTGCGCAACGAGTTGATGATGGCGCGATCGAAAATTGTAAAGGCACTTAACAAGGAGGCCGGAAAAAAACTGATAAAAGATATTGTGTTCAGATAGCTGAAAGATTTTCAGAACATGCTTGTTGTTAATTCTTACAATTTCTTATAATTGTAGTTTCTTTTAAGTACAACCGATAAGTTTCAATTTTATGGCTAAAGCAAAAGAGGGTTGGGGATCGCGGATAGGTCTTATTCTTGCCATGGCAGGCAACGCCGTTGGGCTGGGTAACTTTTTACGCTTTCCCATTCAGGCGGTTCAAAACGGGGGAGGAGCGTTTATTATTCCTTACCTTGTTTCGTTTTTATTAATGGGAATACCTTTGCTGTGGGTTGAATGGGCTATAGGCAGATATGGCGGCGTAAGAGGAAATCACTCATCACCTTTTATTATGGGCAGCATGACCAAACAACGGCTGTGGAAATACATTGGCGTTTTTGGAATTTTTACCAATCTGGGTATCCTCGCCTATTATACTTATATCGAGTCGTGGACACTTTCCTACACGTTTGGTTCCGTACTGCAAACATTCAACGGTTTAAGCTCTTCCGAAGTAAGCCATGTTTTTAATGAGTACGTGGGAATTAGCGGAGCTTCGGGCGATGGCAACCTGATTGTTAACCTCCCCCTGTTGGCTATTGTGGCCTTTATTATTACCCTTGCCATTAATGTTTATGTGCTGTCGAAAGGTCTTAGCGGAGGCATTGAAAAGGTGGCAAAAATAGCCATGCCTATGCTGCTTGTTTTTGGTATTTTTTTGGCTGTTATGGCTTTCTCCATCGGCGATACCGGTGAACCGGGATGTGCTACCTGTAACTCGATGATTGGTTTTGACTTTTTGTGGAAGCCCAACTTCGACAGCCTTGGAAATCCCAAAGTTTGGCTGGCGGCGGCAGGCCAGATATTTTTTACCCTTTCGGTGGGAATGGGTACCATTCTTTGTTACGCAGCGTATGTTAAAAAAAATGAGGACATTGCATTGAACGCCATGACTGCCGGATGGATGAACGGCTTTGTGGAGATTGTTTTGGGTGCATCAATTGTAATTCCCATTGCCGTTGGATATATGGGCCTCGACTGGGTGAAAGACAACGCCGGTTTTATGATGGCCTTTAAAACCATGCCCTATCTGTTTGGTAAATGGGGACCGCTGCTGGCAAGCCTGGCAGGGGTGGCCTGGTTTGGACTATTGTTTATTGCAGGCATCACTTCATCCCTTGCCATGGGCACGCCGTGGATGGGTTTTGTGGAAGATGAGTTTAACTGGAGCCGTAAAAAAGGTGCTTATACACTGGGATTGCTGGTACTGGTGCTTGCCCTGCCAACCATTATCTTTTTTGAAGCCGGGGTTTTTGATGAGTACGACTACTGGACAGGAACCGTGGCATTGGTAATTTTTGCCGTTGCCGAAATCATTCTGTTCGGATGGGTGTTTGGCATGGACAAAGGGTGGAACGAAATTACCGGAGGCTCCGACATTAAAGTTCCTAAAATATACAAACCCATCATAAAATGGGTTACGCCGCTTTTTTTGATTGTCATCCTGCTTTCATCGCTTATAAAACCTCTTAACGGGGAGGTGGCCGATTGGCAAACGGCTCTAAATCAATTGTTTTCAACCGGTACCTGGCCTTTTGCTTCCGACAGTATTATCGGGCAGATATTTCATGTTAATCAGCAGGTGGTTTGGTTTAACGACGGGGCACCTACGGTAATGTTTGCCAAAGATATGTCGCGGCTGTTGCTGCTGTTAACCATTGTCGGCCTTTCGTATATGGTTCATATTGCCTCAAAAAAACGTAAATTAAAAACTCAAAAACAACAATAATATGAGTACCGATGCATTGCTATTTATGATTGCCGTTCAGGGAACGGTTACCGTTGTAACGGCTTATTTCTTTTTTAAGGTGCTTTTTAGTAAAAAAGAGAAGTAACGTGTTTCGGGTTGCCAACCCGAAACAGCATTGTTAAATTAAAAAATCAGAGTTGTAATGGCCAAATTACCTGCCCGTGAACGAACCATTATTAAGGCTTCCGGCATTGCCATTTGGGGCAACGGCTTTTTAGCAGTGGCTAAAATTGTGGTTGGCTTAATGGCGGGTAGCATGGCAGTGGTGGCTGACGGCATCGACTCGGGAAGCGATATATTAACGTCGGTTATTACCTTGTTAACGGCTCATATTATTGCCCATCCTCCCAACCCAAAATATCCGTGGGGCTACAAAAAGGCCGATACGGTAGCTGCCAAATTGCTGGCGTTTATCATATTTTTTGCGGGAGCCCAGCTGGCCATATCTGCCGTGGGTGCCTTGTTGCACCCTTTAAACCGTGAAATTCCCGGAACAATTACCATTTACGTTATTGTTATTTCAATTATTGGTAAGCAACTGTTGGCAACCTATCTGAAAAAAGTTGGAAAACAGGTGGAAAGCACCATGCTGATTGCCAACTCAAAAAATATGCAAAGCGATGTGGTTATTTCGGTTTCGGTATTAACGGGACTGGCTTTTACCTTTATTTTAAAAATGCCTGTATTGGATACTATTACCGCTTTTGCCGTTAGCATATGGATAATGGTTGTGGCTTTCAGAATTTTTATGTCAACCAACCGCGAATTGATGGATGGTATTGAAGATACCGAAATCTATCGTACTATTATCGATACTGTTAATCTGGTTGACGGAGCACAAAATCCGCATCGTATCAGAGTGCGTAAAATTGCCAATCTTTGCGAAGTTACCCTGGATGTGGAAATTGACGGCAGCATTTCGCTTTCGGAAGCCCATAAAATTGCATCCTGTATTGAGGATGAACTGAAACGTAAAATTCCCCGTATTTACGATGTTATCATCCATACCGAACCCATTGGCAACATCGAACCCGATGAAGTTTACGGCGTGTCGGAGGATAAGATTTAACTTGCCGTGATTATTATCGGCTTACTATTAACTTTTTGTTAATTTTGCGCTTTTATTAAACGTATCAAATAATTATCCTATGAATGACAAGTGGGGATTGTTTCAAAAATTTTTAATAACTCAGGAGCAGCAAATTTCGCTTCAGGATTTTTTGTTTAACGCCATTGTTTTATTGGTATTGGCGGTTATTTTGGAGTTAACTTATATTAAGTGTGCCAAAACCATCTCAAACCGGAAGCAGTTTTCGGCCAACTTTTTACTTATTTCGTTTACCACCATGCTCATTATCACCATTGTAAAATCGTCGCTGGCATTGTCGCTGGGTTTGGTGGGAGCTCTTTCCATTGTGCGTTTCAGGGCAGCCATTAAGGAGCCTGAAGAGTTGGCCTACCTTTTCTTTTCCATATCGGTAGGGCTTGGACTCGGTGCCAATCAAACCATGGTGGTGCTGGAAGCTTTTATTATAGGAATGGTGTTTGTTTGGGGAAGGTTCTTTATAAAAGGTAAGTCAACCTGGCAAAACCTTTACCTGAATGTGTCGGGAACCCCTTCGGAGATTGACCTGAATAAAATTGTAGCCATCGTAAAAGATACCTTTGGAAAATATCAGCTAAAGCGTTACGATGAAAACGGAAAAGCCATTGAAGTTTCTTTTGTAATCGATTCGCCGAAACCTGAAAAACTACAGGATTTCAAAACAAAAGTTAACACCATTTCGAGTGATGTGAAGGTTTCTTTTGTTGAAAGCAAATCGTTTTAACAGCCGTTATGTTTTTTCCTCCTTTTAACCGCAATATTAGTCGCTACGAGCGAAAGTTTGTGGTATCCGATTTACATTATGCCGGCATATTACAGGAGGTACGCAATCATCCCGCGGCGTTTGGGGTTATTTTTCATCCCCGGTACATTAACAATATTTATTTCGACTCCAACGACCTTGATTTTTTTTACGACAATGTTTCCGGCAGAGGAAGCCGCAAGAAAGCACGAATAAGGTGGTACGGCGATTTAACCGGGCCGGTGGTAAAACCGGTGTTGGAGTTTAAGGTGCGCGAAGGGTTTTTGGGAAACAAACTGTCGTTTCCGTTAAAACCGTTTAACCTTGACGAAACCATAAATGCGGAAATGCTGAAACAGGTTTTTGCCCAATCAGATCTTCCAAAGTGGGCACATGAGGTGCTTTTGCATCTGAGCCCGTCGTTGTTAAACAGGTATCGAAGAGAATATTTTAGCACTTTCGACGAAAAGTTCAGGCTTACCATCGATAGCGATTTGTCGTATCATGCCATCGAACCGGCCCACAATACTTTTTTAAAAAGTTATGGATCCGATGATTTTATTGTGGAGGTAAAATACGATTTTGAGAACGACAAAGATGCTGATTTTGTAACCACGAACCTGCCTTTCAGACTTACCAAAAGTTCAAAATATGTAAACGGCATGGAGCTGTTGCATCCGCAGCTGATGTAAGGCAGGGCTAAAAAGCATATCCTATTCCGCCTTCAATTACCATGCCCGAGCCATAAACAAAATTGAGCATTTGTTTTGTCGCCGAAACGGGGTTGCCGCTGGTGATTTCGTAGTTGTTTGTTAAAACAATGGCGTAACCAATATTAAAAATAGTGAAGAATCCCTTTTTTGCCATGTACTCGAAACCTGCTGAAAGCTGAAGAAACGGCGACTCTTTTACCAACACCCTGTACTTTGCATCGTTGTTTTCGTAATCGGTTAGCTCAAAGTCGGTTTTGGAGCCGAAACCATACATAAATCCCAGACCTGCAAATGGCGTAAAATTTTTAATGCTAAACAGGTACCTTGCTCTTCCGGAGAGCTTAACTCCTTCCGACGAAATACCTATACCGTAATCAATGCCGAGTTTTGGAGCTGCATAGGTTGTTATAACCGGCCCTATTCCCGTAAGTCCGTTCCACCCGATGTCAAACCATACCGCGGTTTTTCTTGTTGCCCTGACAGGGAGTTGATCTTTTAACACCTGTTTCTCTTTTGTCAGGTTGTGATATTCGGTTTGGGCAAAAATCCGGTTTCCTGAAATAACAAGAAGTGCAGTAAAAATTAAAATGGCCGTTTTAAAGTTCATGATGTGTTAATATTAAGATTGTTACAAGAATCATTTCCGTTTAACAATAAACAGCTTTATTACCCCAACAGGCTTTTTACAATGTTTGATATTACTTTGTTGTCGGCTTTGCCGGCTAACTGTTTGGTGGCCATGCCCATTACTTTGCCCATGTCTTTCATGGTGGAGGCTCCGGTTTGGGCAACAATTTTTTCAACAAGGGTTTTAACCTCTTCTTCCGACATCTGTTCGGGCAGGTATTTTGTGATGATGGCAACCTGATACTCTTCCTCTTCGGCAAGCTCCGGGCGGTTTTGTTCGCGGTACAGAAGTGCAGATTCTTTACGTTGTTTAACCAGCTTTTGCAGCAGTTTTAACTCAACGCTTTCAGGAATTTCTCCGTCGGCTACATCTTTTCCGGTTTTTTCCAGCAGCAATGCGGCTTTAATAGCTCTTAAGGCTTCCAGCTTTTTTTTGTCCTTCGCCTTCATGGCCTCTTTCAGGTCGTTGTTTATTAATTTTTCCAGTTCCATAACAATATTATTAACGATGAGTAGCAAAGGTAATAAATATATGGATGTTGCTAATTTTTAAATACTGTTTGCTTTCATCATCAAAAAAAAAGGCAGCTCTTTTAACGGAGCTGCCCGGGTGAGAAGAGTAACAATCTCACTAACCTAATTTAATCTACATTGTCGTGTAAAAATGAATTTCCTTTGTTGATAACCGGATTGTTGTTGTCGTCGTTGCCCAGCGTGTAGCGCGAAATATTTTCTTCGGACGATGGTGTCCGGTTGTCAATTTCCACGTTACGGCGCTGGTAAGCCGGTATTTTTTCAAGCTCATTCAGGCTGGAATTTGTTAGCGAGCTTAATCCTTTTAACTTTTTGCGACGTTCGCTGGAAACTTTTAATTCGGGTTCCGGTGCCGGTTTGGAAGGTGGTTCCATGGTGTTTTCCACTTCAAACTCTACTTCTTGTGATGCCGCCGGTTCGTTTTCTGTAATATCTTTTACGGCAGGCTGCTCTTCTTTTACCGGTGTCTCCTGCTCTTTGGCAGCAGGGGTTTCAAACAGATTATGAATTTTTTTGGCTACGCCCGAAGCGGGAGTGGCACTTTCTGCCGGTGATGACAGATGATCCTCTTGTTTTTCTTTTTTCGTTTCTGCCTCTTTTTTTACCACAAGTACCGGTTCATCAATAGATGGTTTTTCAGTTTGTTTTTCAACAGACTCATCGGGAGGGGTAAAAACAGGCTCGGGGGCAGATTCGAGGTCGATGATAACTTTGTCCGGATTTTCTTCTGTCGTATGTTTCTTTTTGTCGAAACCGGTAGCAATAATGGTTACGCTGAGTGCTTCACCAAGGTTTTCATCGGTTCCGTTACCCCAAATAAGGTTGGCATCGTTGCCCGCCTGTCTTTGAATGTAGGTTGTTATCTCTTCAACCTCATCCATCATAAGCTCTTTGTTTCCGGTGATGATGTGCAGCAGGATGTCGCTGGCTCCTGCAATGTCGTTGTCGTCGAGTAAGGGAGAATTTAAGGCTTCCTGTACGGCCCGGCTTGAACGTTCTTCGCCTTCGGCCTGTGCCGAACTCATAATGGCCTTTCCACTTTCGTTTTCGGTCATAACGGTTTTAACATCCTCAAAGTCAACGTTAACGTATCCCGGAACGGTAATAAGCTCGGCGATACCTTTGGCTGCTGTTTTTAAAATGTCATCGGCTTTGCCAAAGGCCTGTTTAAGCGACAGGTTGCCATATACTTCGCGAAGTTTGTTGTTGCTGATAACAATGAGGGTGTCCACATGGCCTTTAAGTTCTTCAATGCCTTTTTGCGCCAGATTTAAACGTTTTTGGCCTTCCCATTCAAAAGGAAGCGTTACAATGCCCACTACCAACACGCCCATTTCTTTGGCAATTTGTGCAATAATGGGTGCTGCTCCGGTGCCGGTTCCACCCCCCATTCCGGCGGTAATAAACAGCATCTCGGTATCGCCCGACAAGGCCTCCTTTATCTGTTCGGCCGAGTCGAGGGCAGCCTGACGGCCCACATCGGGTTTTGAACCTGCTCCCAGCTTACGGTTGCCGAGTTTTACTTTTAAAGGAACCGGACTGTTGTGCAACGCCTGAGCATCGGTGTTGCAAACCACAAAATCGACCCCTTTAATGCCTTGCTTAAACATATAATTTACGGCATTGCCACCTCCACCGCCTATACCAACGACTTTTATGATATTGGGCAGCTCTTTCTGTTCAAATTCAATGGGGGCTTCCATTTCATTGTCGCTTTCAAAAACATCTTCATTTAGAGGTGTTTCCGGTTTGCGTTTCCCGTTTTCTTCAAATTGGATTAAATCAGAATTCATATTGTTACTCTTTGATGTAAAATTAAAAGGTTTTGTTTTTGTATTTTTACCTTGTTCATAAGGTTATTAACAGGTTGTCGTTAATTGCAAAGCCTTGTTACAAGCCTGTTGCAGGGTCGTCTTCAAACCAGGCTTTTATTTTATTTAAAAACGAGGTTCCGGGTTCGATATACTCTTTTTCTTTGGCTTTTTTGCCTCCCAATCCGAAAAAACCTTTGCTTTTTCCTTTTCCTTTTTCCACCTCTTCTTCATTGTCCAGTTTGTTTTGGATTTCGGAGCGCCGGATGCCTTCAATTACGAGTCCGATGCCCGTAGCAAACATGGGAGCAGCCATGGTGTCGCTGTTTTTTCCTGATAGATATTCGTTGGGATAGCCAATGCGTGTATCCATGCCGGTGTTGTACTGCGTAAATACATCCATGTGTTTAAGTTGCGAACCGCCGCCTGTTAATACAATGCCTCCGATAAGCTTTTTTTTGAACCCTGAGTTTTTTATCTCAAAATCAATTAGTTCGATAATGTCTTTTAGTCTTGCTTCAATAATGTTGGCAAGGTTTTTCAGGGTAATTTCTTTGGGCGGACGGCCACGAAGTCCCGGGATGGCCACCACCTCGTTGTCGCTGTTTTTTTCGGCCAGTGCCGATCCGAATTTAAGTTTTAACTCTTCCGCGTAACGTTTAATAATGGAACATCCTTCTTTTACGTCTTCGGTAATTATTTCACCGCCAAAAGGAATGACGGCAGTATGCCTGATGATGTGATCCTGAAAAATGGCTATGTCGGTGGTGCCGCCGCCAATATCTACCAAAGCTACACCGGCTTCTTTTTCTTCATCGCTCAGCACTGCCTGGGCCGAAGCAATGGGCTCCAGTATTAATGCCTCCGCTTCGAGGCCTGCTTTGCGAACGCAGGTGTAAATGTTTTTGGCTGCTGCCGTTTGCCCGATAATGATGTGGAAATTAGCTTCCAATGTGCTGCCCAGCATGCCGCGAGGCTCACGAATGCCCTCTTCGTTGTCGATGATGTAGTCTTGCGGAATGACATCGATAATTTCTTCGCCGGGCGACATGTTCAGCTTGTACATATCCATTTTAAGTTTTTCAATCTCGGCCTGACTAATCTCTTTATTGGGGTCATCGCGGATAATGTTGCCACGGTGCTGCTGGCTGCGAATATGTTGTCCGGCAATGCCCACATGAACGGTTTTTATTTCAACACCCGACTGCTCCTCTGCAATTTCTACCGCTTTGCGAATTGACTTTACCGTGTTTTCAATGTTGGCTACCACACCTCGTTTTACCCCAATCGACTCGGTTTTTCCGTAACCCAGTATTTCAATTTTTCCAAATTCATCTTTTTGCCCTACAATACAGGCAATTTTTGTAGTACCTATGTCAAGGCCAACAATAATTTCATTTTCAATGTTTTCCATATCGCTATTTTTTAGTACATACTATTTGATTTCTATATTTAAGGTTTATTGTTTTGTATCTGTCCCACCCTTCAAATACCAACGATTTTTTGTAAAAAATTACCAGATTTTCAAGTTTGTGCTGCAGGTTAACCGTATCTCCCAACCTGATAACCTGATTGCCGATAACAGGTATTAAATCGAACTCGTGCCGGCTGTTTAAGTAAACTTCGCCAACAAGCGATTTTAAAAACTTATATTGCTCTATCTGTTTTGCAATGACCAGTAATTTTTTCAGATCGCTTTTTTTATAGATGGTGTCGTAAATGCTGTTGTAGTTTTTCAGCGGCGTGGTTTGGATGTATCCGTTGGCAATGAGCATTCGCGGCGAATAGCTTTTGCAGAGCGGTAATATTTTTCCTTTCCCGTCAAGATAAAAACTTTTGCCAAACCGGTTAAAAACGCGTAATACCGGTTTTGATTCGCGTATATTGATGATGAGATTTCCGTCGATGTCGGTATAGACATCAACCTTATCAACCCAGGGTGCTTGTTTAAGGCTGTCTTCTATAACATCAAGGTTTACATCTTTAATGCGGATGGTGTCGGTAAGATGCCGGCGAACAAAATTAAAGATGTTCTTTTTGTTCAAAAATCCCTGTTTACTATCCCTGGTAACATGTATGAGCACCTTTTGCAAAGGCTCCTGTTCATGCATGCTGTAAACATAAATCATGAGTGCCGCCACTACAATGGCAGCAAGTAAAAGGAGTGATATTTGAAAAATCCGTTTCATTTAACTTTTTAATACTTTTTTAATTTCCGCAGGCATAAGCCCGATGTCGCCGGCACCCAATGTTAGCAGAACTTCAGGCTTGTTTTGTGATAAATATTCAAGCAGTTCGTTTTTTTTCATCAGTTTTTTATGGGGATTGGCGATGTTGTTTAAAATAATTTCCGATGTAACACCCGGAATGGGCAGCTCGCGGGCGGGATAGATGTTTAACAAAATTATTTCGTCAACTTTTTCAAGCGCTTTGGCAAATTCAAGGGCAAAATCGTGTGTGCGGCTAAAAAGATGGGGTTGAAAAACAACCGTAATTTTTTTAGAGGGATAAAGCATCTTTACTGCTTCGATGGTAACTTTTATTTCATCGGGATGATGTGCATAATCGTGAATAAACACCAGATTACCGGTTTTAATGTGGTAATCAAATCTGTGTTGAACCCCTTGAAATGATTCCAGCCCCGATTTAATTTCGGAAGGCGTTAATCCTGTTTTAAACCCTATTATTGAGGCGGCGAGTGCATTTTCGATATAATGTAATCCGGGAACCGCTAACCGAATGGCCTCAATGGTCTGTGTGCCATACCTAAGGTCGAAGATAAAACTTCCGTTTTCAATACGGATATTTTCGGCTCTGCAATCGGCTTGTTTACGAGCTGAGTAGGTAATTTTTTTACCGGAAAAATCAGGAAGATGACGGAGTCCTTCGTGATAAATTAATGTGCCTTCGGGGCCAAGTTTACGGGCAAAATCCACAAAGGCATTTTGTATTTCTGCTTTTGTGCCGTAAATATCAAGATGATCGGCATCCATGGAGGAGATAACTGAAATATCGGGATGTAACTGCAAAAATGAGCGGTCGTATTCATCGGCTTCCACCACTAAAATGTCGGTGTTGTCCGAAATAATACAATTTGAGTTGTAGTTTTTTAATATGCCGCCAATTAAAGCGGTTATGTTTTTGCCGGCGGCCTTTAGCAGGTGTGCAGCCATGGAGCTGATGCTGGTTTTTCCGTGTGTGCCTGCTACGGCTACGGTAAAATACTCTTTTGACAAATCGCCCAATACCGCTGCGCGCTTTTTTAAATTAAAGTTGTTGTTTATAAAATATTGGTACTCTTTGTTATTTTGGGGGATGGCCGGAGTATAAACCACCGGGTCGGGGTTTTCGGGTATGGCCGACACATCCTCTTTGTAATGAATGTGTATTCCTTCGCTTTCAAGTTGCGCAGTTAACGGCGTGGCTGTACGGTCGTAACCGTAAATGTCGTATCCTTTTCTTTTATAGAACCTGGCCAGAGCACTCATGCCAATGCCGCCAATTCCCAAAAAATATGCCGTTGGTTGTTTTTTCATGCTCTATTGGTTTTTTACCATTAGGTTGTTATCGTGCCCTGACGGGATTTTTAATAATTTTATCACTTCACTGACAATGTTGCCGGTGGCATCATCGGTATCGAAAGCTTTAAGCTTTTGGATTATATCCTCTCTTTTTTTATTTGATTGAACAAGTTCTTTTATTGTACCTGCAATTTTTGTTTTTGCATCACTTTGCCGCAGCAGGATGCCTGCTCCTTTTTCGGAGAGTGCAAGTGCATTTTTTGTTTGATGGTCTTCGGCGGCTGTGGGTAACGGAATAAAAACAGCCGGTTTTCCAACAGCTATAATTTCGGCTATGGCAATGGCTCCGGCTCTGGAAACAATTACATCGGCAGCTGCATAGGCTTTGTCCATTTGGTTGATAAAGGCGGTTACTTTAATGTGCCGGTTAAAGGGACTTCTTTCGGCTGCTGTTTTTGCTTCTTCCAGCGAGCCGGTTCCTGTTTGCCAAATTAGCTGGACACCAAGCGCAGCTATTTTGTCGAGGTTTTCCAAAATGGCGTTGTTAACACCTCTGGCTCCCTGGCTTCCTCCTATTATTAAAAGTACCGGCATTTTGTCTGTCAGGCCAAAATGTTTTACCCCTTCGCCATGCGACAGGTTGAGGTTTAGTATTTCTTTGCGTATGGGTGCGCCTGTTACAACAATTTTTTTGGAAGGGAAATATTTTTTCATTCCCGGATAGGCGACACAAACGGTGTTTACACTTCTGCCGAGAATTTTATTGGTAATACCCGGAAATGAGTTTTGTTCCAGTATTAAAGTGGGTATTTTTTTGCGCGATGCCATATACAATAGGGGGCCGCTGGCATATCCACCGGTTCCGATGGCGATGTGGGGTTTGAATGTTTTTACAATTTTACGGGCACGGCAAAGACTGCTTACCAGTTTAAACGGAAAGGAGAGGTTATCGATGGTAAGTTTTCTTTGAAACCCGCTAATCCAAAGTCCTTCAATAGGATAACCCGCTGCAGGAACTTTTTCCATTTCCATTCTGCCTTTGGCACCTACAAACTTAATTTCGGCATCGGGATAGTGCTCTTTCAGCTTGTCGGCAATGGCGATAGCCGGAAAGATGTGGCCGCCGGTGCCACCTCCGCTCATTAATATTTTTAACGGACTACTCATAGCTTTCCTCCTCTGACCTTGTTACGGTGGCAAGTTGTTTTTCTTTATTCTGCTCAATCTCGCGGCTTACGCTTAAAATAATTCCAATGGCAAGACTGCTAAACCACAGCGATGTTCCGCCCATGCTTATTAATGGCAGCGGCTGTCCGGTTACCGGAAAAAGGTTGACGGCAACCCCCATGTTTATTAAAGCTTGAAATACAAGGCTAAAGCTCATGCCTATCACCATAAAACTTCCGAAAAGTGTGGGCGAGTTTGTTGAAATGCGGATGGCTCTGAAAAAAAGTACAAGGTAGAGCAGCAGCACAAATGCACCGCCTAAAAGGCCATACTCTTCGATGATGATGGCGTAAATAAAATCGGAGTAGGGATGGGGTAAAAAATTTCGTTGGGTGCTGTTGCCGGGCCCTTTGCCGTAAATACCGCCGGTAGCAATGGCTATTTTGGCCTGTTCAACCTGAAAGGGTACTTCGTTTTTATCTTTGTTTATGAAGTGTTCAATACGATGTTTCCAGGTGGCGGTTCGTCCCTGCATGCCTTCGGGCATGTTAAACATTATTAGTATTACAATGGCAATAACAGCTGCTCCGGCAGCAATTAAGCTTGTCAGGTAAAGTAGCTTGACTCTTCCCACAAAAAGTAAAACCAAACTGATGGTAAACACAATAACAGCGGTAGAAAGATTGGCCGGTAAAATAGCCAGCACAACCGCCAGTATGGGAATCATTAACGGAACAAATGCCGACCTAAAACTTTTAATTTTGTCTTGTCTTCTTGTCAGCTCTCGTGCCAGATAAACAATAAGTGTAATTTTTGCGAGGTCGGAAGTTTGAAATGTGAGTCCCACCAATGGAATTTGTAACACGCGGGTGGCACCGTTAACATTTTTACCCAAAAAAAGTGTAATTACCAGCAACGGTACGGCAATGTACAGTGCAATCTGAAAAATTCGCGAATAGTAGGTGTATTTTAATTTGTAGGCAAAATACATGAGCAGCAGTCCCAAAGTAAGTATGGTTGTGTGTTTTAGCATATAATGCATGGTGTCGCCACCCTGATATTTGTACGCCAGTGTGCCTGTTGAGCTGTAAACAGCCAGCAACGAAATAATGCTCAACATTACCACGATAAACCAAATTACCTTGTCTCCTTTTATGTATTTAAAGCCTATATTCATGATGCTATAACTCCTTTACAGCTTTTTTAAATTGGTTGCCGCGATCCTGATAATTTTCAAAAAGGTCGAAACTGGCACAGGCGGGCGACAGCAGAACGATTTCGCCTTTTTTGGCCAGATGATAAGCATAGGTAACGGCTTCCTGTGCCGAGCCTGCGTCCACCATAATTTCTACCATGTCTTCAAAGGCATCGTGAAGTTTGGTGTTGTCCTTACCGAGACAAACAATGGCTTTTACCTTGTTGCGAACCAGTGATTTAAGCTCTGAATAGTTGTTTCCTTTATCTTGTCCGCCAACAATCCAAACGGTGGGTGCTTCAACATATTCCAGTGCATACCAGGTGGAATTAATGTTGGTGGCTTTGCTGTCGTTAATAAAAGTTATCCCATGGACATTGGAAACAAACTCCAGCCGGTGCGGAATGTTTTCGAAATCGGAAAGGCTCTGTTTGATGCTTTCCTTGCGAACATCTAACAACCGTGCTGCCACCGAAGCAGCCATTGAGTTGTATGTGTTGTGCTTTCCCTGAAGTGCTAACTGTTCAAGTGTCATATTAAATCTGTTTTTATTTATGTTTATAATTATTTCGTTGTTTTTAAGCCAGGCACCGTTTTCCACGGGGGAATCGGATAGTGTCAGGCTGTATTTTTTTGGAAGGATGTTTCTTTTTTTCAGCTCACGGCTTGTAACGGGGTCGTCGGCATTAAAAATGAAAGCATCTTCCTTCGACATGTTTTGAAGAATTTTAAATTTAGAGTCGATGTAGTTTTCAAAGCGGTTGTTATACCGGTCCAGATGGTCGGGTGTAATGTTGGTAAGTATGGCAATGTCGGCCTTGAACCGATACATATTATCCAGCTGAAAGCTGCTTATTTCCAGTACGTAGATGTCGTAATCCGAAAGCGCAACCTGCTTAGCAAAACTCTCTCCGATGTTACCGGCCAAACCTGCTTTCAAACCCGCTGCTTTTAAAATATGCCATGTTAAAAGCGTAGTGGTAGTTTTGCCGTTTGACCCGGTGATGCAAACAAGCTTTGCATGGGTGTAACGGGCCGCAAATTCTATTTCGGAAATTACCGGAATTCCTTTTTCCAGTGCCCGTTTTACGGGAGGTGCAGTGTTGGGGATTCCGGGACTTTTTATAATCTCCGAGGCTCTTTCTATTTTATGAAACGAATGGCCGTTTTCTTCAAAATCAATGTCATGATGTGTAAGAACGCTTTTGTATTTGGATTCAATTTTTCCATAATCACTTACTAAAACATTAAATCCTTGTTTTTTTGCAAGAATGGCAGCTCCGGTTCCGCTTTCACCGGCACCGAGAATTACTATTTCTTTCCCGGCTTTTTGTTTTGATTTACCACTCTTCATTTTTTTTTGTTTTTTGCTCCCGTTGGTCGCGTTATTTGCTCCCTGCGGTCGCTGTCATTGCTCCCGTTGGTCGCGTCATTTGCTTCCTGCGGTCGCTGTCATTGTTCCCGTTGGTCGCGTCATTGCTCCCTGCGGTCGCTGTCATTGCTCCCTGCGGTCGCTGTCATTTGCTCCCTGCGGTCGCGGTGTGTTTTTCTTAATTTATTTTTCATTATTATCTCAGTTTCAGGGTGATGATGGTTAAAACTGCCAGCATCATACCTATAATAAATACGCGCATAACTATTTTGGCTTCGGGATATCCCTTTTTTTGATAGTGGTGATGTAAAGGCGACATGAGAAAAATACGCCTGCCTTCACCATATTTTTTACGGGTGTATTTAAAATAACTTACCTGCATAATTACCGACAGGCTCTCCACGAGGAAAATTCCTGCCAGTAGTGGTAACAACAGCTCTTTACGAATGATAATGGCAAATACGGCAATAATACCGCCAATGGCAAGGCTGCCGGTATCGCCCATAAATACCTGGGCAGGGTAGGTGTTGTACCATAAAAAACCTACCGTAGCTCCTACAAAACCGGCTATAAATACGGTTAGCTCACCTACGTTGGGGATGTACATAATGTTTAAATAGTCCGAAAAAATAATGTTACCCGAAACCCAGGCCAGAATTCCCAATGTGGCACCTATTATGGCTGAAGTGCCGGCCGCAAGGCCATCCATTCCGTCGGTGAGGTTGGCACCGTTTGATACTCCCGTGAGAATGAAAATTACAAACGGAATAAATATTAAAAAAGCATATTTTTCGTATCCGTTTCCCAACCATTTTAATAATACGGCGTAATCAAATTCGTTGTTTTTAACGAATGGAATGGTGGTTTTTGTTGAGTGGCGTTCGTCGGGCCTGAAAGCATGCGAAGGGCCGTTGGTATTAATTTTTTGTACTACTTGTGCGGTGGCGACTTTTTGCTTTTGACGAACAACCACTTCAGGGCTGAAATAGAGTACCGCCCCGACAACCAATCCTAAAATTATTTGTGCCAGAATTTTAAGCTTTCCTTTTAAACCGGCTTTGTCTTTTCTGAATACTTTGATGTAGTCGTCGATAAATCCTACAAAGCCAAGCCATACAGTAGTAAACAGCATTAGCAGGATGTAAATATTATCGAGTTTGGCAAACAACAAAACCGGAACAATAATGGATGCTAAAATTATTAAACCACCCATGGTTGGAGTGCCTTGTTTTTCCATTTGCCCTTGCAGGCCTAAATCGCGGACAGTTTCGCCAACCTGTTTTCTGCGTAAAAAATTAATCCAGTTTTTACCAAACACCATCCCTATTAATAGCGAGGTTACTATGGTCATGGCGGCCCTGAAAGAGAGGTAGTTGAACACCTGTGCTCCCGGAAAGTTGTACGTTTCATCAAGATATTTAAACAGATAATACAGCATAGCTTTATAAATTATCGAATAACTCGGTTATCACTTTTTTATCGTCGAAAGGGTGTTTTACCCCGTTTATTTCCTGCCATATTTCGTGGCCTTTGCCGGCAATTAATATGATGTCGCCCGGTTGTGCCAGCATTACGGCAGTACGGATGGCTTCTTTGCGGTTGACAATGGAAACCACCGACATTTTTTTTGCAGCATCCACCCCTTTCAGCATGTCGTCAATAATGGCTTGCGGCTCTTCGTTGCGCGGATTGTCGGAAGTGAGAATTAGCCTGTTGCTCAGCAGCGAAGCAATTTTTGCCATTTCAGGTCGTTTTTGCTTGTCGCGGTTTCCGCCGGCACCCACCACGGTAATAAGTTGCTCGTTGCCCGTTCTGATGTTTTGGATGGCGTTTAAAACATTTTCAAGAGCATCGGGAGTGTGGGCATAGTCAATTATTGCAGTTATGTTGTTTTTTGATCGTATTATGTTAAATCGTCCGTCGGCTCCTTTTAAAGCGCTCATATTTAGTAATATATCGTGCCGGTTCTCGCCCAGTAGCCGCGCTGTTGCATAAACCGCCAAAAGGTTGTAGGCGTTAAAGGTACCTGCCATCAAAGTGTAAAATTGATGTCCGTCGATGGTTAACATGGTGCTGTCGAAACGGCTTTCCAGTACCTTGGCTTTAAAATCGGCCATGTTTTTAAGTGCATAAGCGTACTTTTTAGCAGCACAGTTTTGAACCATAATACGGCCGTTTTTGTCGTCAACATTTACCAGTGCAAATGCTTTGGAAGATAAATCATCGAAGAACTTTTTCTTAGCCTTTAAGTAGCCTTTAAATGTTTTGTGATAATCGAGGTGGTCGTGGGTAAGATTGGTAAATACCGCACCTGCAAAGCTTAATCCTGCAATGCGGTGTTGGTGAATGGCGTGTGAACTTACCTCCATAAAAGCATAGGCACATCCTGCATCTGCCATGTCGGCCAAAAGTTTGTTTAACGCTATGGCATCGGGTGTGGTGTGGGTAGAAGGAATGACCGTTTGATGAATTTTGTTTTGAATGGTTGACAACAACCCGCTTTTATATCCAAGCGATTCCATCAGGTTATGCAACAAGGTAACAATGGTTGTTTTGCCGTTGGTACCTGTAACGCCAACCAGTTTCAGCTTCTCTGACGGGTTGTCGAAAAAGTTGGAAGCAATGTAGCCCAATGCTTCGGCACTGTTTTTTACTTTTATGTAGGTAATTTGATGATCGACCTCAGCAGGAAACTCCTCGCAAACAATAGCAACCGCACCCGACTTTTCTGCATCTTTAATAAACCGGTGGCCATCAGTAAGTGTGCCGTTTACAGCCACAAACAACGTGCCTTTTACCACTTTGCGCGAGTCGGCGGCAACTACATCAATATAAAGGTCAAGCGACCCTTTTACGGCGGTAATGCCCGAACGATATAATATGTCTTGTAACTTTTTCACCTTTTATTTTTATGCTTTAATATTCTCCCAGTTTTAATTCAATTACGTTACGGCCGTTGATTTTTGTGCCGGGTTTTATGCTTTGCGAAACAACTTTGCCACGTCCTTTTATTTGGGTTGAAAGTCCTTTGTTTTCCAGCAGGTAAATGGCATCGGCAGCGTTCATACCTCTTACATCGGGTATTGGTTTGTCAGAGCTGTTTACCGGAGAGAAAGCAATTTTATTTCCCTGTTTTTCTATTTCTATCCAGTTGCTTTTGTCGGGATAAGCAACGGTTCCAAACCCCAGTTCTTTCACCACAGTATGGGTAGTTTCAAAAAATGAGGGGGCGTTTAAAAACGGAATTTTTCTGGTGGCGGTATCAGACAGATATTTGTTTTCCAGCGATATGGAAGTTGCATAAATTTTGTCGGCAATTTCTTTAAACACAGGCCCCGAAACCAATGCTCCGTAATAGCCGTTTTCGGTGGGTTCGTTAATAACCACTATAATTGAATAGCGGGGATTGTCGGCCGGAAAATAGCCCACAAAGGTTGCGTTGTAGCGGCGTTTACCGTGGTAACCTTTTCCTTCCGAAATTTGAGCCGTGCCTGTCTTGCCTGCAATGGTGTACCATCTGTTTTTTAGCTTGTGACCGGTTCCGCGCAACACAACTCCCTCAAGCAGCGACTGTGCTTTTTTTATGGTGGAGGGCGATGCAATTTGTCTGTTGAGAATTTGCGGTTTAAACCGTTTAATGGTTTTTCCGTCCTGCTGGATGCCGGTTACCAAAATGGGCTTAACCATAACCCCGTTGTTGGCTACTGCATTGTAAAAGGTAATTAGTTGAAGCGGGGTGAGCATAACTTCATAGCCAATCGACATCCATGGAAGTGATGTTTTCCACCAGATTTTTTTGTCTTTTACAGGATGCTTGATGAACGGATGGGGTTCGCCTGAAATTTTAATGCCGGTACGCTTGTTTAGCCCCATGGCATACAGCTGATCGACATATTGCGCCGGATTGTTTTTAAAAGCCTCGTAAGTAACTTTCGATATTCCCATGTTGGATGAGTGCTCAAAAGCATCACGAACAGTAAACCTGCCATGATTGTACATGTGGGCATCGGTCAGGTGGCGGCGTGAATAGGTTACGTAAGGATGCTCGAAAAAGAGAGAATCGGTAAGTTTGATTTTATGTTTTTCCATTAATGCAATAATGGAAGCGAGCTTGAATGTGGAACCCGGCTCAATGCGTTTTCCCACGGCAAAATTGTAGTTTTCTTTGTAATAACCGTCTTTTTCGTCGTAGTTAAGATTGGCCATGGCTTTGATGTAGCCTGTTTGAACCTCCATTACCACTGCGGTACCCATTTTAGCTTTATGATACAGCATCTGTTTTAAAAGAGCATGTTCGGCAACATCCTGAATGTTAACGTCAAGGGTGGTTTTAATGTCTTTTCCGTTAACGGGTTCTATTTCATTTTCATCGTGGATGGGAATCCAGTCGCCGTGGTTGATGCGACGACGCAACTGCTTCCCGTCTTTACCCATTAAAACCGTATCGAACGACCCTTCCAGCCCTACTCTTTTCCGGTTGTCGTTAACAAAACCAATGGTGCGCCCGGCCAACTGGCCAAAAGGCCTTTCGCGGCGGGTACGCTGAATGGTGATAAGACCTCCTTTTATCTTACCTCTTCTTAAAAGCGGAAACTTTCTGATTTTTTGAAGCTCATCATAAGTAACTTTTCGTTTGATAAGCTGATATCTTTTTTTGTTTCTGCGGGCGTTGGTAAGGAGCCTTGTGTAGTAACTTTGCGATTTGTCGGGGAAAAGCCGGTGAAACATCAGGCTAAGCGAGTCGAGTTTGGCTTTAAAATCCTCATCGGTAATGTTGGGTGTTCCCACATCCATTCTGATGTCGAAAATAGGGATGGAAGTTGCCAGCAGAGCGGAGTTGTCAGACAAGATGTTTCCGCGACTGGATTCAAGAGTGAACGTACGAATTTCCTGTTTTTTAGCCTTGGCACTCAGCTCGGCTCCCTCCACGGTGTAAATCCTGACGGCCTTTATCATAATGGCTATGCCTGTAATAAAAATAATTACATACAGGATAAGTTCACGTACTAATATGTCTTTTTTAGCTTCGCTCATTTTTTAATGGAATCCAGCTCTTTTTGACTGACTCTGATAACTTTTAGGGGTTGTGTATTTTCTTTAAATCCTCTTTTGTTCAAAATTTTTTCCACTTCGCTCTGTTTGCTCATGTTCATCAGTTTCGATTTTTTACTGATGTATTGATAGCGTAACTCTTTAATGTCGTTTTGCTTGCGATTTATTTCGCGGGTTTGTTCTTCCGCACGGTAGTTGTTGGTGATGTACAAAAACGCCAGCAGGGTTAACCAGATGAGCAGTGGCAGCAATCCGGAAGTTTCTTTTCTTTCAAGGATGTCGCCCGAAATAATATCTTTGGGTGTTTCAACAACGGCTTTGGCTTTATCCGGTATTTTAAACCCGAAAATTTTTCTGAGCTTTATAAACCGGGGTTTGTGTACGAGCTTTTTAGACTGCTTCGGTTCTTTTTTTAATATGTTTTTTTGCGCTGCCATACTCTATTTTTTTATTGCTGTTCTGAGTTTGGCACTGCGTGCACGACTGTTTTCTTCTATTTCGGTTTCGTTGGGGATAAGCGCCTTGCCGCTAACAGGTTTAAAAGGACTTATCACGTTTCCGTAGAAATCTTTTTCAATTTTCCCTTCAAAATTCCCGGCCCTCATAAAGTTTTTTACAAGTCTGTCTTCCAACGAGTGGTATGAAATTACTACCAGCCTGCCGCCGGGTTTTAACACTTCGGCCGACTGCCATAAGAGCTCTTTTAGCACATCAAGTTCTTGGTTTACTTCTATGCGCAGTGCCTGAAAAACCATGGCCGAGAGTTTGTTTATTTTGCGTTGCGGAAGACACGGTTTGATAACCTCGATAAGTTGGCCGGTGGTGTGAATGGGCTTTTCGGCTCTTGCCGCAACAATGGCTCTGCTGATGCAATAACTGCTTCGTAATTCGCCGTATTGCGTAAAAATATTTTGTAGTTCCTCAGCAGTGTACTTATTAACTACCGTTTCGGCTGTATTGCCTGTTAAAGGGTTCATCCGCATGTCGAGACGGGCATTAAAACGGGTTGAAAAGCCACGGTCGGGGACATCAAACTGATGCGATGAAACTCCAAGGTCGGCAAGAATACCATCTGCAGGAATGGCGTTGTGAAGCCGGAGGAAGTTTTTCAAAAATCTGAAATTATGAGGTATCAAAGTAAACCGGCTATCGTTGGGAACATTGTGCAAAGCATCCGGATCCTGGTCGAAACCGATAAGTCTGCCCCGCTCGTTAAGGTGTTCCAATATGGCACGCGAATGGCCGCCACCGCCGAAGGTAACATCCACATATATCCCGTTGGGGTCAATGTTCAGCAATTCAATGCTCCTATGTAGCAATACAGGGTTATGATACATCAATTTACAATTATTCGGCATTAAGTTCGCCCATTACGTTTTCCGTGAGGTTGGCGAAATCATCCGGGTCATAGTCAACAGCTTTTTCATAAGCCACTTTGTCCCAAATTTCAAATTTTTTTGTAACTGATGTAATTACGATCTCTTTGGATATGCCGCCATATTTCAGAAGGTCTTTTGGTATCAGCAACCTTCCCGTCCCATCCAGTTCGACCGGTTTTACACCAGCCATAAACTTTGTAACGAACTCGGCATTCTTCTTTTTGTACATATTTAATTTGGAAATCATGGCGCTTTCAATTTGCCAGTTTTCCATAGGGAACAACTCCAGACATTTTTTAAAAATGCTGCGCTTGATAACAAAACCCTTATGAACCTCCTCCTTCATTTGGCTCTTGAAAGGAGCAGGGAACATGAAACGGCCTTTGGCGTCAAGTTTTGCTTCGTATGTCCCTAATAATGTTTGCATCGGGAATGTCGGTTTTATGGCGTAAAATTAGTTTAAATTTACCACTTTTTAACATGATTTACCACTTTTTACCCCAATGTTGATAAAATGTTTCGTTTTAGGTAAAAAAAAGTTTTGTATCATACACTCATTTATCTGGAAAACAGATTTGTAATAAAAAAATATTTTGCAAAAATCAAGATATTAACAACGAAAAGGTGAAGTATTTGTTAATAACTCTGATATGGTTTTTTTGTGGTTGAGAGTCAGCAGATTGGATTTGCGAAACGGGTTTAGCCCCTTATTGGTCTTCAAAAAAGTGGGATTCGTATCTATTTTCCGGGGAGGTGGGGATGGCCGCATTTTTGAAAAGTTTTATTAACATCGGATAAAATGCCACTATTGTTTACTTTTGCCTTTGATGGAACGAATTACTTTATTTGCTGATGTTTTATTGCCATTGCCTCTGGATGGATACTTCACCTATCGTGTTCCTTATAAGTGGAACGACTATTTGCAGGTGGGGCACCGGGTGGCCGTGCAGTTTGGCAGGAAAAAAATTTATGCCGGCATTGTGAGGGCCATCCATCAAAATCCTCCCAAAAAGGGGGTGGCAAAATATCTTCTTTCCATTTTAGATGATAAGCCGTTGGTGAACGTCATGCAGTTACAATTTTGGGACTGGATGGCCGCTTATTATCTTGCTCACCCGGGAGATGTGCTTAATGCTGCCTTGCCTTCGGCTTTTCGTCTCGCCAGTGAGGGGAAGATTATGTTGTCTCCCGAATTTGTTTTCGACCGTGAAATTCTTTCCGATTTTGAATATCGTATTACCGAAGTCCTGGCGGAAAGCAAAGCAATGACCGTTTCCGAAGTCTCGTCTGTGGTAGGCTACAACAAGGTTTTGCCTTTGCTGAAATCGATGATTGATAAAAAAATTATCGTCATGGAGGAGGAGCTTAAAGAGCGTTACAAGCCTAAAACAGAAAAGTTTGTAAGGGTTGCTCCCGAAGTTTTTGACGAAGAAATTTTGCAGGGGTTGATGGATGAGCTTTCAAAAAGAGCTTTTAAGCAACTTGAACTGTTGATGAAATATTTGTCGTTAACGGGCTTTAACAACTCCGAGCCGAAGTGGATACGGCAGTCCGATTTTTTAAAGCAAACCGAGGGTGGTGTATCCGCTTTGAAAGCCCTTGTTGATAAAGGTATTTTTCAGAGTGAGGTAAAGGAAGTAAGCCGGTTAAAAACGGGAAATCTTTCGGAAAAGACGGTTGAGGCAATGGTTTTCAGCAGCGCACAAAAAGAAGTGTACGAGAAAATTATTAATTCGTTTAATGATAAAAAGGTTGCCTTGTTGCACGGGGTAACTTCCAGTGGAAAAACCGAGCTTTACATTAAGTTAATATCCGAAACCGTGAAGCAGGGAAAACAGGCTTTGTATCTGTTGCCCGAAATTGCACTTACTACGCAAATAATAAGCAGGTTACAAAAATATTTTGGCGATAGTGTCGGGGTTTATCATTCGCAGTACAGCCTCAACGAACGGGTGGAAATATGGAACAATGTGGCCGGAATTAACGGTACCGAAAATTGTTATAAGGTAATAGTGGGCCCGCGGTCGGCCATGTTTTTACCTTTTACAAAGCTGGGTTTGATAATTGTTGACGAGGAACACGACCAGTCGTTTAAACAGTACGACCCGGCCCCAAGGTACAACGCCCGCGATTCGGCTGTTTATTTGGGAAAGATGCACGGAGCCAATGTTTTGCTGGGTTCGGCAACGCCCGGTTTGGAAAGCTACGCCAATGCCTTAAAGGGTAAATATGCTCTTATTGAATTAAGTGAACGCTACGGCAAGGTTGAAATGCCTGAAATTATTGTGGTTAACATGCAGGATCAGGTGCGCCGTAAATTAATAAGGTCGCACTTTTCGTCTATTCTTATTCATAACATAAAAGAAGCACTGGCCAATAAGCATCAGGTTATTTTGTTTCAAAACAGACGGGGCTTTTCGTTAAGGCTGGAGTGCGAGCAGTGCAGCTGGACTCCCGTTTGTAAAAACTGCGATGTTACCCTTACTTATCATAAACAGGTGGGGAAATTAAAATGTCATTACTGTGGATATGCCATACCGGTTCCCGGTCGGTGCGACGATTGTGGTAGTACGCATTTGAAGTTAAAAGGATTTGGTACCGAAAAGGTGGAAGAGGAGCTGGAGGTGTTGTTCCCCGATGCGCACATCGACAGGATGGATTTGGATACTACCCGTTCGAAGCATGCTTTTAGACGAATTTTTGAAGATTTTGAAAGAGGAAAGACAGACATACTTACAGGAACACAGATGGTTACCAAAGGCCTCGATTTTGATAATGTACATGTTGTAGGTGTTTTAAATGCCGATAACATGCTCAGCTATCCCGACTTCAGGGCTCATGAACGCAGTTTCCAACTTATGGCTCAGGTGAGTGGACGGGCAGGAAGAAAAAGTAAACAGGGTAAGGTAATTATTCAATCGTGGAAACCGTCTCATCCCGTTATTCAGGATGTACTCCGAAATGATTATCGAAATATGTTTAACCGTGAAATGGCTGAGCGCGAAAAGTTTAATTATCCTCCCTATTACCGGTTGATCCGGATATTGTTAAAGCATGCCGACAGACTAAAGGTTGAAGAAGCCGCCGACACGCTGGCAAGAGAGCTGAGAGCAGTTTTTGGCAACAGGGTATTCGGGCCTGAGTATCCTATGGTTTCTCGTATCAGAAATAGATATATCAATCAAATTTTACTTAAAAACCGGGCTGATCAGAACCAAAAGGTGTTTAAATTATATTTAAAACAGGTGCTCGATAAGTTTCGCGAATATACAAAGCACAGGCCGGTAATTGTTCAAATTGATGTGGACCCTCAGTAAGGATAAAGTTGTTTTACAATAATTTTTTTGCACAAAAAAAGCCATACAATGTTGTTGTATGGCTTTTTAAATGTTGTTTACCGGCCGTTAAACGGCAAGCGCAAGACGCTTAAATGCGGTAACGGTTAAGTCGGCATCTGCTGATTTTAAATAATCGGCAACACTTTGTTTGCTGTTTTTAATAAAGGCCTGTGCCAGCAGGGTATTTTCTTTATAGAATTTGTTTAGTTTACCCATGGCGATTCTTTCGAGCATGGCTTCGGGTTTGCCTTCCTGGCGTGCCTGATCCATGCCAATATTAATTTCGTGCTGTTTTACTTCTTCCGGTACTTCGTCGGCGTTAACAGCTACAGGATCCATGGCTGCAATTTGCATCGCCACATCTTTACCGGCTTCAGCAAAGTCGCCTGCTTTGTTAAAAGCAACAACAGAAGCAATACGGTTGCCGTTGTGAACATAAAAATAAACACTTTCACCTTCAACAATCCGGTAGTCACCCAGCTGGATTTTTTCACCGATAACACCGGTTTTTTCGGTAATAGCTTCTGCTACGGTACGGCCTTCAAGTGTTAAGGCGTTAAGTTCGTCGGCATTTTTTGCTTTGTTGGCAACGGCTAAATCGAGTACAGACTGTACAAAGTCGATAAAGTCTTGATTTTTAGCAACAAAATCGGTTTCGCAGTTAATCATAACAGCAGCACCAAATTTGTGGTCATCACTGGTTTTAGCAAGCACAACGCCTTCGCCGGCTTCGCGGTCGGCACGTTTTGCAGCAACTTTCTGACCTTTTTTTCTAAGAATATCAATGGCAGCTTCCATGTTGCCTTCAGCTTCCTGAAGTGCTTTTTTGCAGTCCATCATTCCGGCTCCGGTAGCCTTTCTGAGCTCGTTTACTTCTTTGGCGGTTATTTTCATCTCGCAATATTTTTTACTAAATTATTAATCTTGTTTTTTTGCAACGGTTTTCCTTGGTCTGGCTTTTCTTTCGGTTTTAGGAGCATCAGTTTCTTTTGTGGCTGTTTCTTCTTTTTTAGCAGCAGCTTTAGCTTCTTTTTCGTTGTTTTCGGCGGCTTTCTTTTCGCGAGCCATTTTACGTTCGGCCAATCCTTCTGCAATGGCTTGTGTGGCAGCGTTTACAATAAGAGAGATTGATTTGGAAGCATCGTCATTGGCAGGAATAGGGAAGTCGATAAGCGTGGGGTCGGAGTTGGTATCAACCAAGGCAAAAGTTGGAATATTTAATTTACGAGCTTCGGCAACGGCAATGTTTTCTTTGAGGATGTCAACAACAAACAGTGCGGCCGGAAGACGGCTCATATCGGAGATGCTGCCAAGGTTTTTTTCCAGTTTGGCTCTTTCACGGTCGATTTGTAACCGTTCGCGTTTTGAAAGGTTGTTCCACGAGTTGGTGGTTTTCATTTTATCAATAGCGGTCATTTTACGAACCGCTTTGCGGATGGTTGCAAAGTTGGTGAGCATGCCGCCGGGCCAACGCTCGGTAACGTAAGGCATGTTAACTTTTTTAACCGATTCGGCAACAATGTCTTTGGCCTGTTTTTTGGTGGCAACAAAAAGAACTTTGCGTCCTGATTTTGCTATTTGTTTTAATGCCTTTAAAGCATCGTCCAGTTTAGCCTGGGTTTTGTAAAGGTCGATAATGTGGATACCGTTACGCTCCATAAAAATGTAAGGAGCCATGTTAGGATTCCATTTACGTCTGAGGTGTCCAAAGTGTACACCTGCGTCTAACATTTCTTCGAAAGTGACTTTTGCCATTTTTTAATTTTTTAATTTGTTTACATTCACTAAAAACAATTGCTGAATAGTTCTGTTTTTAAGGCAGAAGTTTCAGCAATTTGGATACTAAACTCGTTCCGGTAATAAGGATAATTCTATCGTTTACTAAACTGGAATTGTTTACGTGCTTTTGGTTGTCCGGGTTTTTTACGTTCAACCATACGCGGGTCACGTTTAAGTAATCCGTTTTCTTTTAATACTCCACGATATTCGGGATCAATTTTGATAAGTGCTCTTGAAATAGCAAGACGAAGAGCTTCTGCCTGTCCTTTAATGCCGCCACCGGTAAGATTAACTTTTACATTATATTTTCCGGTGTTATCGGTAAGGAGAAAAGCCTGCTCAACAACATACTGTAAAGTGGCTGTTGTGAAATACTCTTTGTAGTCGCGTTTGTTAACAACAATTTTACCGTCACCTTCCGAGAGGTAAATTCTTGCAATAGCAGTTTTTCTTCTGCCCAGTGTGTTTACAACTTCCATTTCTTAACTTATCTAATTGATTTTAAATTTATTTTCTTTGGCTTTTGCGCTTCATGCGGGTGTTCCGAGCCGGCAAAAACATGAAGATTTCTAAATAGTGCACTGCCCAGTTTGTTTTTAGGCAGCATACCTTTAATGGCTTTTTCAACCATGGCGGCAGGTTTTTTTGCCATCAACTCAGTAGCTGTTGCACTACGCTGACCTCCCGGATATCCGGTGTGTCTGATGTATTCCTTTTGATTCCATTTGTCACCTGTAAGCCTTATTTTATCAGCATTGATAATAATTACGTTGTCGCCACAGTCAACATGAGGGGTGAAATTTGGTTTGTATTTTCCACGAAGGAATTTGGCTGCAACCGAAGAAAGTCTTCCTAAAATTTCATTCTCCGCATCGATCAATATCCACTCTTTATTGACCGTTTCTTTGTTTGCACTTACCGTTTTATAACTTAAAGTATTCATCTATCTAATTGTTTCTTAAGCGTTTTTGCTATATCCTCTTAAAATTGGGGTGCAAAGATAGAAACCTTTTTCTTATCTACAAAAAAATCAACACTATTTTGTTGAAAAAATGTAACTTAAAGAGGCCGTTGTCTATAAAGGGCGTCAGGCTCTGTTTAAAACCGGAAAACAGTGGTTGCTTTTTTTTAAAAGATAACCTGATTTTATACCTTAATATGTAAACCCTGCTTTTATCAAGGTTAAACTTCGCTATTTAATCACCGTTACGGTTCCTTTTTCTTCAATATTTTTATCCAGCAGCGTGGTGGCATGAATAACATAAACATAAGTGCCGGAAGGAACATTGGCTGCACTCCATCTGTCTTCAAGGCTGTTGGATTCATACAATTTTTTGCCCCATCTCGAATAAATTTGAAGTTGATAGGTTTTAACCCCGACGCCTTTTACTTCAAAATCGTCGTTTAATCCATCGCCGTTAGGTGTAAATGCATTGGGAATAAATACGGCAAAGTCGGGATGAACGGTTATTTCGGCAGCGTAGGTGCTTTCGCAGTCGTGGTCGGTAATAACCGTTAGCAGTACGTTATAACTACCTGTAGCGGTATAGGTATGACTCGGATTGACAGCATCGGATGTTGACCCGTCGTTAAAATCCCAGCTGTAATTCAGGCTGTCGGTACTTGTTGAGCTGTTGCTAAACTGTATGGTGGCCTGGTCTAATACTGTTTCCACCGGATTGGCTGTAAAGTCAGCTGAGGGTGAATCATATACCTTAATATATTCGGTTTTTTCAACAAACGATTTACAATCGCCATCGCTGGTAACCTGCAACGAAACGGGATAGGTTCCTTCTTTATCAAACGTAATGTCGGGAGCGGGTGCCGTGCTGGAGCCGGCTGTTCCGAAATGCCAGTCGTAGGTTACAAACCCGCTGGTATTGGTTGTGGTATCGGTAAAGTTTACTTCCAGGGGCTCGCAGCCTTCCAGCGGATTGGCGCTAAAGCCGGTAACGGGTGTTGGTAATACTTCAACGTTTTGTTGTGCGGTACTGCTGCTGCAGCCTTTATCTTCAACCTGAAGTAAGATTGTTTTGGTGCCGGTGGTGTCCCATTGCAAATCAATGGGGCCTGCTCCGGAGCCGCTGTTTACCGTTGCACCATCAAAATTCCAATTGTATGTTGCACCGGATGATGCATTTCCGGTATATATCACCTGAAAAGGGGCATGCTGGCAAACACGGGAGCCTTCGGCCTGAAAATCAGCTGTTAACTGAGGAATTACTTCAATGGTTTTGGTAATGGTTGCCGGACAGTCAAATCCCGTGGCAACTGCCGACAGGGTGTATGTTGTGGTAACCTGTGGCGAAACGGTAACGGAAGGGTTGGTTTCCTGCCCTGTTAAAGAGGGGTCGGCAGGGTTGGCACTCCAGGAAGGAGTAATGTTGTTGCCGACTGCATCAAGTACAACCTGTTCACCGTAACATATGGTGTCGTTTGAATTTGCGATATCCACAGTGGGTACCGGTTTAACAAACAGATGTACAGAGTCGGTGGCTACACATCCGAAGGTATTGGTTACCTGTACTATATAGGTGTATTGTAATTGTTGATCCGGTATAACAACCGGGTTGGCAAGTGTATCTTGTCCGTTGGCAAATAAGGTAGTATCGTATGGCGACGACGACCATAAATATTCGTTCCCGCCTGTAGCCTGTAACTGATACGACAATCCTTTACATACATCGCCATCTGTACCGGCATCAGCATTGGGCAGGGCATGTACTACAATGTTTAACTGGCCTGTGGCCGAAAAACCACAATCGTTAACCAGCGAAATGGTGTAAGTGGTATTTTGCTGCGGATAAACCACAATGGTCTGGTTGGTGTCTTGTCCTGTTAACGAAGCATCGGGAGGGGAGGCTGACCACTGGAAGGTGGCGGCATCGTTAACCGTAATAACCACCGAATTGCCGACGCATATTTCCTGAGCGCTGGAAGTAGCATTGGCTACTGCCCCATCCATTAAAACCATGGTTGTGTCTTGTTGCTGATGCGTGCAATTGTCGGAAGCAGTTAAAATATACTCCGTAGTACTTGTGGGGCTTACGGTCGGTTGTGGAATATTTTGTTGTCCCGATAGCGAAGGGTCGGTTGGATTTGAATCCCAGTAAAAAAACTGAGCCTCGTCGGAAGCACCCAACAGAGTTATCGAAGGATTGTTGCACAGCTCCTGGTCGGGGCCTGCCGTAACCTGAATTTCTGGTACTACAACTATGGCCGAGTCTTCGGCCTGATAGCCACAGGTATCATAAACCAGGCAATATACAACAGAAGTGTCGGCTCCTGAAATGATATATTCGTGAGGGTCAGGGTCGAAGGTACCGTCTTCAAGCCAGTCGAACTTATAAGGGGGAACGCCGCCGGCAATGTCGGCAAAGGTAAGGTTAAGCGTGTCTTCGCATTTTGTGTAATACAGCCTTACCGTATCGGGAAAAGCAGGATTATCGGCAATAATTATCACTGAAGTGTCTTTATGTGCTGAAAACGAGTTACACATTTGAGGACTGTAAATAATTCTCACATCTTCTTCGCCTTCAATTTCGCTGTCGGAATAGGGCCTGATGATTACCGAATCGTAAAGTGCTCCCACGGGAATATATACCGAATCGACACCTGTGGTGGTGTAAAGGCTGTAATCGACATCGCGTGTGGCTGAGCCGGCAACTTCAAAAGGAAAAGTATATGGAAATCCCATGGGTTCGGCAATTCTGAAATATAAAATGGCCAAATGGTTGTTGCAGCTTTCGTAAATCAGCGAGTCAACAGTAGGATGGTCAAACTCTACATCACCTACTACGTTTCCCGGGTTAAAGCTGCCCTTTTCAAGCAGTACACCGGTGTCAAAAGCAGCATCACCGGCATCACCAACCGCCAACTTGATGTGATACCAACTGCATTGTTGCACGGCACTTTTTGCTGTAAAAGGTGTTGTAAAAGCATCGAATACAATTTTATCGAAAGCAGGATGGAAATCATCGTTAATGCTGTTGTCGTTTAAAAACTGACAGTAGTTGCAGCCGCCGGGATTACCTTCACAAACCTGATAGGATGTTCCTCCGGAGGCTCCAAAATTGATGTTGTTGATGGAAACAGCTTGCGTAGTGCCGGGAATCAAAGCAATGTTTTTGGCGTTGTTTTGGTATGGACCGTTAATGCCCGGGCCGCTGAGGAAAAACCCGAATACATCGTTGTAGCTAACCAAAACATAATCATGGTATTCTTCCGAAGCAAAAACATATTTAAAACGAACAGTATCGGCGGTAGGTTTAAAATCGAATTCAATAACGCTGGCGTCATGCGAAGCGTTGGGACTTGCCAGTGTTGACAGGTCAGGGTCGCCGGGTGTTCCCATATTAGTGTTTGCATTTGCATTGGTTCCACACTGATTGGCTGTGTCAACATCGCCGGCGAGGCCGGAGCTCATTACAAGGCCTTCAGGAGTTGAAAATCCTAAAAAATATCCTCCGGTAAAATGGCCTACCGAGCGGTAATCGCCGGTAAAAGTAATGTTGTTGATGGCTTGCGGATCAACGCCGTCAAGAAAAATGGTGTCAACCCATGCCAGAACTTCAGCATCTGATGTTGCTTCCGTTACTACAAAGTTAAACTGTGCTTTGGCTTGCTGAAAAGTAAAAAGAGCAACAAAAACAATTGCTGCAAAACGGGAAATCTTTCGCATGATAAAAATGGTTTGGGGCAACAAAGTAAAAAAAATTATTGCACCTCTTTGACAGTGGACAGGTTAAATTAGTTGCGTGGGGGTAATTGCTCCCTGCGGTCGCGTCAAATGCTCCCGTTGGTCGCGTCAGTTGCTCCCTGCGGTCGCTGTCATTTGCTTCGCTGTCATTTGCTCCCGTTGGTCGCTGTCAATTGCTCCCTGCGGTCGCGTCAGTTACTTTTTTTAAGTTTATTCTTTCATTTTATTCTGTATATTTACCGAAATCAAAAAAACAAATTGTTGTCTATGGAAAAAGTAAAAGAATACATTGAAAAAAACAAAGAACGTTTTCTAAATGAGCTATTTGAAATAATCAGGATTCCTTCCATAAGCTCGCAGGTTGAACACAAATCGGATATGATTCGCACTGCCGAAGCTTATAAATCGGCGTTATTAAAGGCGGGTGTTGACAAAGCGGTGGTGATGCCCACCGAAGGCAATCCGGTGGTGTATGCCGAAAAAACGGTTGACCCCGCCAAGCCGACAGTATTGGTGTATGCTCATTATGACGTTATGCCCGTTGACCCCATTGACCTGTGGGATTCGGCGCCGTTTGAACCGGAAATTCGTGACGGGAAAATCTGGGCACGGGGTGCCGATGATGATAAAGGCCAGGGGTTTATGCATGTTAAGGCTTTTGAGGCACTGGTTGCCAATGGTAAACTTCCGGTAAACGTTAAGTTTATGATTGAAGGTGAAGAGGAGATAGGCTCGGTGAGTTTGGGGGCTTTTTGTGAGGCGCATAAAGAGATGCTGAATGCCGATATTATTTTGGTTTCGGATACCGGAATGATAGCACCCGATGTTCCTTCTATCACGACGGGATTGCGCGGTCTTGCCTATTGGGAAGTGGAGGTTACGGGGCCTAACCGCGATTTGCACTCGGGGCTGTTTGGCGGTGCCGTGGCAAACCCCATTAATGTATTGGCAAAAATGATTGCACAGGTTACCGACGAAAACAATCATATCACCATTCCCGGTTTTTATGATGATGTGTTGGAGGCTACTGACGAAGAACGCCGGCTGTTAAACCTTGCACCTTTTAATATAGAGGAGTACAAAAAAGCCATTGGTGTGGATGAGTTAAGTGGCGAAAAAGGATATACTACGTTGGAACGTACCGGCATTCGTCCCAGTTTTGATGTTTGCGGTATTTGGGGCGGTTATACGGGCGAAGGTGCCAAAACAGTACTTCCTTCAAAAGCTTATGCCAAAATTTCGTCACGATTGGTACCAAATCAAAATCATGAAAAAATAGCAAAGCTGTTTGAAGAGTATTTTACCGGTATTGCTCCCAAATCGGTAAAAGTTAAAGTAACCACCCTTCACGGAGGACAGGCCTATGTTTGTCCCATTGATTTGCCGGCGTACAAAGCTGCCGAAAAAGCCTATCATAAAATATATGAAAAAATGCCTGTGCCCACACGCAGCGGAGGTAGTATTCCCATTATCTCTACTTTTGAAAATATTTTGGGTATCAAGTCGATACTAATGGGCTTTGGCCTTGAAGATGATGCCATTCACTCACCCAATGAAAACTATCCGCTGGAAAACTTTTATAACGGAATAGAAACCATTACCTGGTTTTACCGGTTTTTTGAGGAAGAGTGTAAACAATAATATTTATTATTTTAAAACCGTAATTGATTTATTACGGTTTTTTTGATTAATTTTATAGCGAACATTTAAAACCGATTCATTGAAAAACGACATTATACTTCAGGTTAACGGATTGTCGAAATCCCTTAAAGGCATGCCGGTACTTTCTGACTTTAACATGGAAATTTTTGAAGGCGATATCTGTGCCGTCATAGGCCCTAATGATTCCGGAAAAACCATGTTGCTGCGGGCTATTGCCGCTCTAATCACCCCTGACAAAGGTAAAATTGAAATATTTGGTAAAAAACTTATCCCCAACAGGGCAGCCATTTTGTCAAAAGTGGGGTTTCTTATCGACGAGCCGGTTTTTTACAACCATCTTACCCTGTTCGATAATCTTTTGTTTTTTTCCAGATACTCGGGAGGAGAAAAGAATAATGAGGAGATAAACCGCGTGCTGAAGCTGGTGGGACTTTCCGAACAGTCGGATGAACGGGTTGGAAGACTGGCTTCGGGCGACCGTAAAAAGCTGGCCATTGCCATGGCAATATACAACAATCCACCTTTAATTATTTTGGATGAACCTTTTAGCTCGTTGGATGTAAAAAGCTTTGGGGAAATTAAAAACCTGCTGAAAAATATAAACAAGGAGTTGGGGACTACTATTGTACTTGCTTCTAAGAGGTTGGCTGAGTTGCAAGGTTTTGTTAACCGAATTGTGTTGATGGAAGGAGGCCGGTTGATTTCGGAAGGAAATGTTGATGAACTGGAGGGACGCAGCAATGTGGGGCTGGTAATAGAAACGGATAACCCCGCAAAAGCCCTTACATTGATAAAAGAAAGTGATCTGCCTATTGACAGGGTTACCCTGAAAGACGGACAGGTGAGGGTTGCCTGCGAAAGGAAAGTGATTCCGTTTATTAATGAGTATTTAATAGTGTCGGAAGTGCAGGTATTTATGTTGCGGCCTGACGATTCAATTTTAAGTTATTATCTCACCTTTACCGAATAAATGACTATGATGTTACAAGAAATTTATAAAATGTTTGCCCGTCCCTACGCAAAAATTGTTTTGCTGGTCATTTTTATTTTAATGCTGCTTTTTAGTTTTGCATTTGCCTTCGAGGGACAGGAATATTACGATTCGCTTTTAAATACCTTTGGAAAAGGGGTGTCGTTTGAAGGCAAACTTATCAATGGAAACCTGTTTGCTTTTCAGCTGTTCCATGTGTTATGGCTGTTTGTGGCTCTGATGGTTGTTTTTGTTACCGGTGGAATGATTTCGGAAGAAAAAGCCGGGGGAACACTTCGCATGGTACTGTCGCGAAAAATTTCAAAAACAGGTTTTTTAACAGCACGCTTTGCCGCTTCGGCATTGTTTGTTTTTATTGTGGTGGCTTTTATGGCGTTACTCAGCCTTGGGGGAGGATTGGCGCTGTTTGGCAGTGGCGAATTGCTGGCCTTCGACAATGGTAAGTTTTCTGTTTTAACAGCCAATCAGGCGTTGTTGAGTTTTGGGGTTGCTTACACCTTTTACTTTTTAATACTTTTGACAATAGCAGCACTGTCTATGCTCTTTTCGGTACTTTATAACAACAGTGTCAAGGCGGTTCTTGTAACGGTTTCGGTAATTGTTACGTTTTATTTTATTTCAACCCTGGAGCTTTCGCTGTTCGATAATGTTAAACCGTTTTTGTTCACCTCTTATTTTTCGGCGTGGCCGCAGTTTTTTACAACACCTGTGGACTGGATGAAATTAACGTTCGATGCCATTGTATTGGTAGTTCATATTTTGGTGTTCTACATTGCTTCAGTGATGATTTTTAACAAACAGGAGATTTTAAATTAATATGAAAAAATATTTATTTCATACTATTTTGCTTTTTGTAAGCCTGTTTTGTTCGGCAATGGCTTTTGCCCAGTCAACCGATGCTTTTTCGTATGTTGAAAAGTACAATCAAAAATTGGATAGCATTAAAAATTATCAGGCGGTTTTTACCGTTACCTCTTCCATTCCTTTATTAAAAATACCGGTTACCAAAGGAAAACTGTTTTTTAAGTGGCCGGTTCATTATTCGGTGTCAACCTATCAGTTTACGGTTTTACCCAAACAGAAATTAACCCCCATAACACGATTTTTAAGCCGTTCTGATTTTAAAGCCGTTGATAAAGGTTTGGAGTTGGTAAATCATTACAATTGCAAGGTTATTGAACTGGTTCCATACGATACACTGTCGGAGGTTTCGCAATACACTATCTGGGTTGATACTGTTAATTACATGGTGCGAAGAGTATTTGTTTCGGAAAAAGACGGTGGCGAATATGTATATCACTACCGGTATAAAAATAGTTCCGATTTATTGCCCTCACGGTTGCTTTATACATTTAATTATACCCTGCCGCATGTGCAAAATATTTTGTTAAATCCGGTGGCATTACACAGCAAAGTGGAGAGTTCGAAGGTTTATGAAGGAAAAATAACCATCGACTTTAAATATTCCGGCATCCGGCATCTCGGTGACCAAAATTAATTGACCCGGAGGCTGTTAACTGTTGTTACTATTTTAGGATGCAAATAGGTGTGAACACAAAAATTATATACGCAAACCATCATAATACAAACTATAAACCAATAAGTTATGAAAAATGTAATTATTCTGATTTCCATTATTTTTTCTATGGTGTCAGCCAAGGCACAATCCGAATGGCAAATGCTTACGCCATCGCCCACCGTTAATACTTTAATTGGTGATTATTTTCTGTCGGAAGATACGGGGTGGGTGGTAGGCCATGAAGGTCTTATCATGCATACCACCGACGGGGGCACTACCTGGGAAACACAGCATCAAAATTCTAATCAATCGTTGTGGAGCATATTTTTTATTGATGACAGCGAAGGCTGGGCAGTAGGTTGGAGCACTATCTTACATACTACCAATGCAGGCCAGACATGGGAGCCTCAGGTAAAGCCCGCTTATATGACCGATTTAACCGATGTCTATTTTATTAATCACGATACGGGATGGATTGTGGGAACCTATAAATATATTTTTAAAACTACCGACGGAGGAAATACCTGGGTAAAAAAGTTGTCGGATTTTTATAGTGATAAATCTTTTTGGAGTGTAAGCTTTTGCGACGACATGCATGGTTGCGCCGTGGGCGGAAAGCTGTCGGGTAACGATAACGGACTGCTTATGATTACCAACGACGGCGGTGAAACATGGATTGACAAAACACCTGAAAATGCCTATGAGTTTAAAAAAGTTACCTTTACAGGTATGGATACGGCCTGGGTGTGCGGCGGCGACGGCCAGCTGCTTAAAACTGTTGATGGTGGCAACAACTGGATTGATTATCATGTTAATAATTACGATACTTATAACGATATCCATTTTTTTGATGCGCAACACGGAGTGGTTTTGCTCTATGGTGAAGTAAAGCAAACCTTTGACGGCGGCCAAACATGGGATTCCACTACTTACATAAACTCCTCTACGTTTCGCGCCTTTGCCAGCGGAGGTAATAACCATTTGGTGGCCGTGGGCTTTTCAGGGGTTATTCAAAAATCACTGGATGGCGGTTCAACCTGGCAATCACTAAAAAAAGGTGGCGACTTTCCTTTTAAAAATATTGGCTTTTTCAATGCTCAGGACGGATTAGCAATCGAAGGTTATTCCTATAGCACATCGGATTTGTTGCGCTCCTCCGACGGGGGCAATACCTGGGAGCAGGACACGGCTTTGGGTAACGGCCCCTTTTATCAAATGCAGGTACTCGGGCAACAGTGTTTTTTGCTTAACAATCAATCGGAAATAGTGAAATCGGACGACGGAGGTCAGACATGGACAATAACCGGCGCACCTTTTAATCCATACTATTACGATATGCAATTTACCGACGGCTTTACGGGTTATTTGTGTGGCGACAGCAGTGTTTTGGTAAAAACTACTGATGGTGGTGTTAATTGGCAAACCGTCAGCTTTAGCAACTATTACAAGTTTACCGGCATGTTTTTTCTAAACGAAAACAGGGGCTGGCTGATTGATGCCGCCGGTAAAACCATATTACGTACTAAAACAGGGGGCGGCGACTGGTATTTAACGCAACTTGTTGAAGATGGGTTTGTTTTTAATCCGGTTGATCTCTTTTTTGTAAATCAACAGGTGGGGTATGTTTCTACCGGCGAAGGTGTTTTGTTTAAAACTGTTGATGGCGGCGACAACTGGAGTGAGCTTTTTACTTTTGGCGGTTCTCTTTCGTCGAAAATTTGGTTTGTTAACGAGCAGGAAGGATGGTACACTACATCAGCTAAAGTTTACCATACCTACGACGGAGGGCAAACATGGATTAATCCCGAACATTTTGGTGATGTGTTTATCAGAAATCTTTTCTTTTTTGACAACGGACAGGGCTGGCTTTGTGGTACACACGGATTGGTGGCCTGGCACAGCTCATGGGTAAATATCAACGAAACTCAGAAACCCGCTCCGGTAGTTAATATTTCGCCTAACCCTGCTGTGGGCTCCGTTACGGTAAGCCTTGCCGGCCAAAAAGAGATTAATGCGGTAAAAGTATTTAATATGGCGGGTCAGGAAGTTATAAATCATAGAGGCTTAAAGGCAACCGGCTCTTATCAGTTTGATGTGGAGAACCTGAAACCGGGCACCTATATAATTAAGGTGTTTTTACAAAACGAAGAGCGTCTTGCAAAGCTGATAGTTCAGTAGCATTTTTAATAATCGCTTGTTTGAAGTTTTTTATATTGCATTTGAAAGAATACCAATTTCATAAATTAATTCACTATAAAACACTCATGAATAAGTTTTTAAACACACACGAGGATAATTTTAAATATCGTAAAAACCCTCCCTGTGTACAGATTGAATATAAGTGTTTTACAGAGTTATAATCAGATAAAACATCCCTGCCGGCAAGTCGCCACACAAAAGCATGATTATTTGTAAGTTGCCATATTTATACTGCCCTTTCAGGGCGCATGATGGATTTAGGAGGAATTCAAAAGGCGGTGCCTTTTGTTGAAATAGGTTGCCCTTACAGGGCGCAACAAAAAACTGTGATAATACAATGTGTAATAATATATTACAAAATTATTAACAAATGAAACATCCATGGCGGTTAGTCGTCACACAGAAACATGATTAAAAAGCTCCGTTAGGAGCGAAATATTTATAGCCTCGGGTGTTAACCCGGGGTAAAGAAAAACCCAAGACCGGTTTTGGCGTGATTTTCGATGGCGAAGCCGAAAATCATGACAAAACATAAAGAACATATTAACAGATTAACCCTGTGGAATAGTTTTCAAGTTCCACAGGGTAAACCAAGTGGAATAGTTTTCAAATTCCACAGGGTAAATATAAAATTATAAACAGATGAAACATCTTTTTCTTTTTTTATGGTTAATTTTGGTAGGTTTTAGTCCTGTTAAAGGACAGAATATACCTTTTTCTCTTCCCGACGGGTTTCCGGGAGTTGAGGTTTCGGGCCATACCGCCAATCTTCAGGGCTCTTATTTTTTAAATACTTTCGGTGTGCATCCTTCGCACGATTCATCGTGGTTAATGATATTGGATACCACCGGATTTCCTTTGTTTTACCGAATGTTTCACACACTTAGTTCAAACTTTACGGTACAGGAAAATACAGGAACACTTACTTATTACAGTTTAAGCGATACTGCATATCATGAAATGGATGGAAATTTTAACCTGATAAATATTTATAAGGCTAAAAACGGTTTCATCACCGATGGCCATGAACTGCGAATACAACCTGACAGCAGTTATTGGATTTTGGGTAAAGATATTCGGGTGATTGATATGAGTGTTCTTATTGAGGGTGGTAATCCTGCTGCCAACGTAACCGGCACCGTTATTCAGCACATCAGCAAAGCCGGAAACGTGCTGTTTGAGTGGAACAGCTGGGATCACTTTGATATTTTGGATGCCGACACCACCATCATTCACATCAAATCATCTAATTTTGACTTTTCTCATGGAAATGCTCTGGATATAGTTGATGATTCCACTATTCTGCTTTCTTCGCGCAGCTTAAATGAAATTACCAAAATTAATACAAATAACGGAAACATTATATGGCGGTGGGGAGGAAAGCACAACCAATTTACCTGTTTAAATGATTCGGTGCCGTTTTATGCCCAGCATCATATTCGCTACAGAGGTAATGGAGTTTATTCGCTTTTCGACAATGGAAATATGGTGCTTCGTCCCTATTCCAGGGCACTTGTTTATTCCCTTAACGAAGATGATAAAACCACAGAGGTAATCAGTGATTTCAACCTTAACCATGAGGATTTTTCACGGGTGATGGGTTGTAATCAACTGCTTCCCAATGGTAATTATCAGGTGGGATGGTCATTAAATTTTGAGAAAAATGTACTTACCGAGTATGATACCGGTGGAAATACCGTTTTTTCAATGACAAGTGTTGATACTTTAGGATTGGTAAGTTACCGGGCGTTAAAGTACAATTGGACATCAACGGCCTTTGATGTTGATGAGGATACGCTTGAGTTTGAATCGTCTGTTGAATTGGGTGATACTGCTTTTGGTAGTGTGCACGTAACCAATAATATGCAGGAAACGTTGTTGCTAAATGGATTTTATTGCACCGACAGTGCCTTTAGGGTTGCTACACCCCTGCCCATTACCCTTAATCCGGGTGAAACGGTATCGGTAGATGTTTTATTTGCTCCCGACTCATCAATGTATTACAATTCGGTTTTGAGTTTGTTAAGCAGCAACGATACCAACCTTATTGGTCAACAAATCAGAGTAACCGGAACCGGTGAGCCCATGGGTGTCCGGAATTTTAATGTTGCTGAAAATAAACTTGTTGTTTATCCCAATCCGGCATCTAACAAGGTTTACGTCAGGTTTGATAATAAAAATGAGGTGGTTAAAAGTGTGGCTGTTTTTGATTTGTCAGGGCATCAGCTTATCTTGAAAAGAGAGATAAATACCACAAAAGCCGGACTGTTGGATGTGTCGGCATTACCGGGCGGAACCTATCTTATTAAGGTGATGTCTTCGGGAGGTATTCGGGCAGGTAAGATGGTTATTTTATAATGCAAAAAAAAACCACGATTCTTTAAAAGGTCGTGGTTTTTTCTTGTCCGAAATAACTTTATTGTAATGGAGAGGCTGTAATTTTTGAATCCAATATAATGTTAAAGGTAACATCAACGTTTGGCTGGTCCAGCGAACCGTCGATTGAAGCAAAAAGTGAATGTTGTGCCATCAGCGCACTTTCAACACCGGCCCATTCACCTTCGGTAACCTCTAAAATAGTAGTACCAACGGTTAACGGAAAATTGGTGGCATTGGCAGTAAACAGCGTGTCCTGTGTATTATTGTCTTTTACAACAAGATGGCCTTCGGTTAAAGTGGCATCCTGCGAAATGGATTTAATTTTTAAAGTAACTTTTTGAATGCTCCAGCTTACTAAATTGTCCCAATATTTGTTAATGTTTTCATCCGATGAAGGGTCAATAACGGCAGAGCCGCTAAAAGCGTAATCGCTTGTCCGGGTTTCGCCGGCTGATGTGGCACTGATATCGGAACTGAGCGATGCATCGAATGTTACGTTTCCGAGAGAGGAAACTTTGTCGCACGATGAAAAGGTTACCAACAGGGCACCAAAAACAATAACGGTTAATAATTTTAATTTGTTCATTAGAAATAGATGTTTGTTAAAAAATATTTTTTTCAGTGGCAAATATAAACGAAATTTATGAATGCGTTTGTGATGAGCCTTTCTGTTACGCAAGGACCATCAATGTATTATTTAGACAATCAACAATCGTAAATCGTTGTCTGTAAATTGGTAATAAAAAATTGCAAATGGTAAAAACCAAATTCACCCCATGGAATTTGCAAAGCAACTATTCCGCAGGGTAAATTCCAATTCTAAAATACAAAATACCAAACGATCAAAAGTTGTACTACCACGGCTTAACGAAGATACAGGGTGGCGGTGCGACGGCGTTGTTACGGGGGCTTTTCACGAAAAGCCCCTACATCTGTTACAATACAACTACGTTGCGTTGATTACAATTGCTTAACCGAATTTACAATCAGGATGTTAATTTACCATTGTCTCTCATTTTTTATTACCATCCGCAAAATTTCTAAATCCGATTATTTTATTCAGGCTGTTAAGCCGGTGAAAAAAGCAAAGAAAAAAAAGGCTTTAGCCATGTTAACAATGTTAACGGCTAAAGCCTTTTAAAATTCCTTCGGGTTCAATTTTGTTTTAAAACGGCGTGAGTGTAATCCCCACCGAAATAGGATTCAGGTTGTCGGTACCAAATCCTTTTTCAAAAATGCCGTTAATCTGATACTCTGCAAACACATTAATGTATTTCCATCCGAAGCGCAAGGTTGGCCCGTAAGTATATTTGTCAAGGTGTTCTATTTTTTTCTCCTTTTGGAGTACCCGTATATTGTCAGACGGACGATTGCCGTAATATTTCTGTTTGCTGTCGATGGTAAATCCGAAATTAAATCCCACGCTCAGCTTAATATCATTTTTAAACCTGAATTTAATATCCATGGGAATGTAAAAATAAACCACATTAACTTTACTCCTTCTGTAGTCCTCTTCAATGGGTTTAAATAAAATGGAATCGCCTTTAATGTCCTCTATTTTTGAGTTGGAATATAAATTATGGCTTGAGATGCCGGGGCCTACTCCAAAGCCCACCGTGCCGCTCTCGTTCAGCAAAAAGTTATATTGCATAAAAACATTAACTCCTTGGTTAACAGTACGTGTTACCATTTTATCGGGCTTGTTTTGCCATAAATCGGTATAAACATCAACGCCAACGGTAACTTTACGTTTGGCGCTTTCGCTAATAATTTGGCCACTCATCTCTTGTACCGAAAACAGGGCAAGAAAAAATGATATAATAATGATATTGTGTTTCATAATTCAAACATTTATTGTGTGCAAAGATACTATTTAATGTTTCAGCAACCTGTTAAGAAGTTTCTTAATTTTTCCTGTATTCCATCGGGCAGCTCCCTTTTTTTTAAGTACCACTTTTCCGTTTTTATCAAGAATAAAGGTTGTGGGAATGCTTTCCGTTTGAAATTCAACCGGAAGCCGGTCGTAAAGGTAAAACGGTGCTTTGTTATAATTATTTTTTTTAAGAAAATTTTTAACCTTTTCGGAACCTTCGTTGGTTACCAAAATAAAATTTATCCGGTCGCCATACTGTTGGTAAATATCCAATATCGAAGGCAGCTCGGCAATACAGGGAGGACACCATGTGGCCCAAACATTAATAAAAACAGGCTTTTTATTCAGTGTTTCAAGCGTTACCGGATGCATTGATAAATCATAAACATTCCATTGCCCCGCTTGTTTGCCAATAGTAAATTGTTCGTCAGCATTAAGGGTTGAGGGAGGGAGGGCTGTTAACCTGATAAAAAAAGCCGCCACATCTTTTCTTGTTCCGGGGTTGATAAGCAAAATTAAAATAACAACAAAAACAAGGTCGAAAAATATACTAAAAGGATTTTTCTTTTTAAGATAATTGCATAAAAAAGCAGGCTTTGTACATTTCATTAACGATACCCTTTAAGTTTAGAGCGTTTGTCAAGTAAATCATTAATCTCTTCTTCGGTAAGACCGGGGTTTTTCAGCATTTCGTCAAGTTCTTGTAACGAGTGGCCGGCAGTAGGTTTTACGGCAGGTTCAATGTGTACATCAACAGAAGTGTCGGCCTCGTTGAGTTCGTCTTCACCCACTTCGTTACGAAGCTGAATAACCAGTTGATGAACCATGTCTTTTACCGAGTCGCCAAACTGCCCCTGCAGTTGCTGGGCAATATCGTCTTTCATGGTTTCGTAGTTTGTAAAAAACATTTGAAACTGTTGTAACATAAAGCTGTTAACTCCGGGAATATTTGCCGTGTCGCTGCGTTCCATAAGCCGGTTAAATAATTTAAACAGCTCATCTAACTCTTGTCTGAATTTTTCATCGTCCATAGTAAATGCAAAATTAATAATAATTGTTTGATACGGTAACAGCTTTTGATTTTTTAACTAAACGGCATACTTTCACAAGGATAATTTATAAAAAATGGAGGGAGGAGGATGTAGGTTGCCGGATTGGGAGGATTGGAGGATTGGAGGATTGATAGGATTGAAAGGATTGAAGGATTGAAAGGATTGAAGGATTGAAAGGATTGAAGGGTTGAAGGAATTGAAGGATTGGGAGGATTGAAAGGATTGGAGGATTGGAGGATTGGAGGATTGAAGGATTGGGAGGATTGAAAGGATTGAAGGGATTGGGAGGATTGATAGGATTGAAGGATTGATAGGATTGAAGGATTGATAGGATTGAAGGATTGAAGGGTTTGGTTGAGGGGCTTGTCATTTTAGATTTCGGATGTGGTGGTTATTCTATGAAATATTTTTGCACATTTCGCAGGGCGAATTTGTTTTTTGAAATTTGTTAATTTTTTACCATCCTTATTTTTTCGTTATCTGTATTTTAAAACTTTTAACTTGTCAGGTTAATAATTGTAATAGAGGAGTTTGTTACTCAAATCGTTTTTTTAATTTATACAGCCACAGGGCAGGCAATGGTAACCGGTTTATAAGCAAGCCGTAATAGTGAGTTTGTTTGGCTCCGAAACTTTTATAAAAACGCGCCAGCCCTTCATGATCAGAGCCTTCAAAATCGAGTGTATAATTGCCGGGACTGTATTGTTTAATAACCGAATCGATGATAAACGCCAAAGCCGACACCTTTTTTCCTTCTTCGCTTTGTCCCGAAAAAAGGAATGTTAAACGGTTATGACTTTTTATAAAAAAAGCCCCTGCAAGTAGCGTATTGTTTTGTGAATAAGCACCATAAATAACTCCTTTTCCTTTGTGAATGGCCATATACATTAAATGTTGTAAACGAAGATAATGGTAGTTGCGCCAATGTTTTATCTGTTTTCCTTTGTTGTTTCTGAAAAGGGTAACCACCTCCTCGGGCCTTAGCGTTTTTTGCAGGGTAATATTTGCTTTTGCAGCTTTTTTCAGGTTCCGTTTTAAATTGGTACTGTAGTGTGTTTTTGTTCTCTCGTATTTGTTTATTAAATCGAGTAAGTGGTTGGTATGAGCTATTTTAGTACCATTTGTTTCCTCCAGTTTGTTAAAGCTGTTAAAGTTTATTTCAATGTATTTAATATCTTTTGGGATGGCGTTAATAAATTGTATAACCTTATCAGGATGCAGCAATGTTTTTGAAAAAACACCCAACTGTTGCGAAAAAAAAGGTTGAAGCATATATTTAATATGCCATTTTTCATCAATGGTAAGTGGCATAACCTGCCGGTAATCATCTTCAATAAGTGCATCCCAGTAAGGGTGAACCACATCAAGATACCATGAACAGGCATAAACGGTTCCGTTAAAAGCGTGGCGAATGGTTTCGTCCCACCTTTTTTTATCAATATTATTATGTTCAACGTATTTTATCATCAAAAACAGTTGTTAGCTGACAGCCATTTTTAGCAACTCTTCGTAAACATATCTCCACCCTTTCCATCGTTGTTGGTCGCTAAGCGATTCGTTGTGCCAAAGAGATATAAAGGTGCCGTTAACAGCTTTTACTTCCTCAATCAGCTTTCCAATAACCTGCAAAGCATCAGCAGGCGTAAGGTTCATATAATCACGCAAAGTGCCATCCATTACCGCAAAAGGATGTACTCGCAAAGGTGTTTCCGTTTCCAAATCCAAATCAAAAAAATGATGAACAGTACAAATTCCTGCTCTAAAACCGGGAAGTGCTGCGTAACCCATGGTGTAGTCATCGGTAATGTCGTTGCTAATCAGCGTTCGATAAGTATCGGGTAACATAAGCCGTAAAAAATGCTGCCGGCTGCGGTTTACCTCTTTATTGACAACCTTTTCAAGTCCCGCCAACTCGGAGGCAACCAATTCGGGTTTTTCAAGTGAATAATATGAGGGGTGAATACCAATTTTTGAGTAGTCAACCATCTTTTTAATCAGCATTTTAAACCGCTTGTTCCGGGTGTTGATATTTTTATCGTATCGCGAGTAGTGCGCATAAAGAAAAAAATAAACCGGTTTTAAATTATATTTTTTTTGATATTGTAATTGTAAATCAAAAGTATCGAAAGGGTCTTTTCGCGATGTAAAAAGCACTTGTGTTCTAACTTTAATATCGTTCCAGTCCAGTCGTTTAAGTGCCAACAGGTAGCTCCCTACAGTTCGTACCAACCCTTTTTGTGCATAAGCCCAGGCCGAATCAATATCATAAGTGGGAAGGAATTTGTATTTACGAACAGCATATTTAATATGAGGATATCTGGCCAGCAAAATTTCTTTTATTTTTAAAGCCCAAATGTTAACAACAGGTTTTTGAAGAATGCCAAGCTCATACGAAATACTTTTTTGAGCGGTAAATCTTCCATGTGGGTCTTTTACAAAAGGCAGATACTCTTCGTAACGCGAAACCAGATAAAAAACAGCTGAAAATACATCAAAAGGAAGTGCCGACAGGCTGTCGTTTACCGGAAAAAAAGCCTTAATACCGTTTTCATAATCAAAAGGATTTAAGTCCACCGAATCAACCCCTTTTTTTAACAACAGGCCGTTTGATTGAAAATAGAGGTTGTCGGAAAAAGGTTTGGCGGAGTATTGCATTTTTGGGCTGTCTGACGAAAGAAAAGCATCTAAATCGGTGGTCAGGGTGTATTCCATCAACAAAATGTGAGTAAACACCAGCTTAAAAGTATAGCGAATGCGTGGACTTTTTTTTGAAACGTAAATAAGCAGGTTTTCCATAGGCCAAAAGTAGTAAAATGAACCGAAGTTTCGGCTGTTGAGTCCCGAAGCTGAAAAATTATTTCCATCAGGTTTTTTTTAGGGTGCCGTTTTATATTAATTTCACTATTTTTGGAGCTTATTAGCGAAGAATTTATGGAGAATTTTATTGTATCGGCACGAAAGTACAGACCTTCAACTTTTAAACAGGTTGTAGGGCAGGAGTCAATTACGTCAACTTTGCAAAATGCCATTAAAAACAACCATGTGGCTCAGGCATTTTTGTTTACAGGCCCCAGGGGTGTGGGTAAAACCACCTGTGCCCGTATTTTAGCCAAAACCATTAACTGCCTGCATCCTACGGAGGATATGGAGCCCTGCAACGAATGTGAATCGTGCGCCGCTTTTAACAACAATGCCTCTTTTAACATTCATGAACTGGATGCCGCTTCCAATAATTCGGTAGATGACATTCGCAATTTGGTCGATCAGGTTCGGATACCTCCGCAGGCCGGAAAATATAAGGTATATATTATTGATGAGGTTCATATGCTGTCGCAAGCTGCTTTCAATGCTTTTTTAAAGACTTTGGAAGAGCCGCCCGATTACGCCAAATTTATTTTGGCAACCACCGAAAAACATAAAATTCTGCCAACCATACTTTCCCGCTGTCAAATTTTCGATTTTAAGCGGATTAGTGTTGACGATATTGCCGGTCATTTGGCATGGGTTGCCGAAAGCGAACATATTAACGTTGACAAGGAAGCCCTGCATGTTATCGCCCAAAAAGCCGACGGAGCTCTTCGCGATGCCCTTTCTACTTTCGACCAAATTGTAAGCTTTAGCGGTAACGCCATTACTTACAAAGATGTTATCGAAAACCTGAACATCCTCGATTACGAGTACTATTTTAAAGTGGTTGATTACATTTTAAACGGTGACACCTCAAACCTGCTGCTTATTTTTCATGAGATTCTTGAAAATGGATTCGACGGGCAACATTTTATTACGGGTTTAAGTGAACACTTCAGACATTTGCTGGTGGTAAAAGATGCGGCAACCCTTAAGCTGCTTGAAGTGGGGCCGGCTCTTAAGGAAAAATACAAAAAACAATCGGAGCGTTGTAATGCAGGGTTTATTTTAAAGGCTTTGGATTTGACCAATAAATACGATTTGAGTTATAAAACCAGCAACCATAAAAAGCTGCATGTTGAAATTGCACTCATACAACTTTCTTCCATGCAGTGGACGCCCCAACAACAAACAGCACAGGTTGTTAGTAGTTCCGAAACTACTGAAACTGTTAAAACGGTAACCCGGAAAACCGAAACTGCCGCAGCCGGCAGGCAAGCTGACAGTACGGTGGCATCGGAGCCTGAAACAGCTTATAAAACCCCTGTTGTTAAATTGGAAAAGCCTGAAAAAGAACAAGCAGCGGAGCCAAAAGCCAAAATTAAAAAACAAGAGAGTCCAAAAAAGGGTTCACAAAACCATCATGAAGAGCGAACCATATCCAATGTATCGATAAAGTCAACCCTGGAATCGTTAAAAAGCAAAAAAGATAAGAATGTCGTTAATGAAAAAGTGGTTATTACCGAGTTTGGCCAGGAACAGTTGGAAGAAACCTGGAAACGGTTTGCCCGCGATTACAAGGCTAAATCGCCAACGTTTGGTACTGCTGTTGAAAAATATAAACCCGAATTAACCGAAGGCTATGTTGTAAATATGAAGGTGGACAATATGTTAATTGCCAAGGATGTGTTAAACATGGCTGCTTTGTTGGAGTTCCTGAAAAAAGAGCTTAACAACAATCAAATTACCATAAAACCGGTATTACCCGGAAAAAAGGAACGCAAGGTTGTGTTAACCGACCGGGAAAAATTTGAAGCCATGGCAAAAAAATATCCCGGAATTAAACAGCTGAAAGACCAGCTGAACCTTGAACTGGATATGTAATGCTGCTTGCATGGTAGTAAAATCAAAAATCGACTTTAAACAGCTTTATTTAGTACTTTTTATGGGCACTATTAAAACTTGCGCCTGGTGTTACATTATTTTTTACCTGAAAATATGCAAAATATGTGGTGAGGCAAGGGCCTCTTTTGCCGGCCGTCTCTTTGTTTAGGCAGTTTGTTTTTTTCTAACAATCCAGACATCCTGTTGTGGTTTTGATGTATTTGATTGGCCGGAAATATGTTGCAGAATATCAAATTGGTTAAACAGTTTGGCGGTAAACTCTTTTGGATGAAATGCTGCAAAGGTACGGTGTCCCTCTTTTACATTGCCTCTGACTACAATATTGCCGTTATTATATTCGGCAAGTTCGCCGGCCGAAAGTTTAGGTATAAAGGCATCGCCATGCAGTGTCAACATCATTATTCCTCCGGGTTTTAGCAGTCGGTACAGTTCGGCCATCCATTCGTAGTGCATTTTTTCCGAAAGGTGGGTAAAAATAGAGATACCGTATATATAATCGAAGAAATCATCATCGTACGGCAGTTCGGCCTCAAGGGTGTTAAGGTTAAAATCAATTTCCGGAAGGTTTGTTTTACACCAGTCGATAGAGGCTGCATTGTAATCGGTGCCAAAAACCCTGCTTTTTTCGTCTAAAAAACCGGGCAGGTGCCGAATAATTCTCCCGGGCCCGCATCCCCAGTCAAGAATGTTGTATGGACTGTTTGGATTGTATTTTTTTAAAAAACTTAAAATCCATTGTGCCGACTCGCGACTTTTAAGATAATATTCTTCGTAATCAATTTGAAACGATTCGTAAATGTAATAGTCGGGAGGCAGTTTAACCTGTGGATAGTTTTTTTTAAACCGTTTGTTAGTTTTTCTGTTTTTTATTTTGTAAAAATAGTAGCGCAGTCTGTCGGTCAGATGCATCAATCCTGCCACTCTGAGATAATGAGAAACATCACCTTTATTTATCTTTTTCATGGGTTGGCAAAATGCTTTTGGAGTTTTATTCAACCGTTACCGATTTGGCAAGATTCCGGGGTTGGTCAACGTTGCAGCCTCGCATCACGGCAATATAGTAAGCAAGCTTTTGCAGAGGTATTGAGGCCAGCAAGGGCACCAGCATATCTTCGGTTTCCGGTATTTCAATTACATAATCGGCCATTTCACGCACCACTTTATCACCTTTGGTAACAATGGCAATAACATTTCCGTTACGGGCTTTTACCTCCTGAATGTTACTAACCACTTTATCATAAATAACGTTGTTGGTGGCAATAAATACCACCGGCATATTTTTATCAATTAAGGCAATGGGGCCGTGTTTCATTTCGGCGGCAGGGTATCCTTCGGCATGGATGTATGAAATTTCTTTCAGTTTTAAAGCGCCTTCAAGGGCAACCGGAAAGTTATAGCCGCGCCCCAGATACAAAAAGTTAGAAGCATCTTTGTACTCCCGGGCAATAAGCTTTGTAACACCACTGT
>CAYVWX010000002.1:0-37652 GCA_964455635.1 uncultured Lentimicrobiaceae bacterium
AACTCATGTAATTTGATATAATTACATGAGTTGTGTCATTTAATTTAATATTTTTAATCCGAGTTAATTTTAATCTTGTAATATGAATCTGACGGTTTTTTCCGATGAATATTTTATGAAAGAGGCTCTCAAAGAGGCTCAAAAAGCGTTTGATAAAGATGAGGTTCCCGTAGGTGCTGTGGTGGTTTGTAACCATCAAATTGTAGCACGCGCCCACAACCTTACCCAAACACTGAACGATGTTACGGCGCATGCCGAGATGCAGGCTTTTACCGCTGCCACTAATTTTATCGGCGGAAAATATTTAAAAGAATGTACCCTTTATGTAACCCTCGAACCCTGTGTAATGTGTGCCGGAGCATCGTACTGGACACAAATAGGAAAAATTGTTTTTGGTGCTTACGATGATAAACGCGGTTATTCAAAAACCGGTGTAAATCTGTTGCATCCCACAACCCGCGTAGCAGGAGGCATTTTAAAAGATGCCTGTGCCAATCTGATGAAAGATTTTTTTAATAAGAAGAGAAAATAGCAACAGTTATTTTCCTTGTTTACTCAAACAACTGCTGAAGTACCTGCACACTTTTTACCTCACCAAAGCCCGAAAGATGCAGTTGGTAATAGGTAATTAATATATTAAGCAATTTCCGGCGTTGGCTGCTACTAAACGACAAACTGCTTAAATCGGAAAATGACACCGGCAAAATTCTGTGAAACAGTTCGGTAAAAGCACCACTGATATAATGCGGATGCGGCGGCTCGCTGTTTACAAAAACACCTTCCTGTAAATCGAAATAAGCTGAAACCCGTTCGGGATTTTTTGGATAAAACCCCAGAAACTTTGTCAGCTGCATTAAAAATATCAGATGAAAATCGGCACCGGGAGTTTTTGCCAAATCGTACCAAATTAAACTTTGCCAAAGCCAGTTAAAAAGTGCCTGATTAGCCGACTCCTCTTTAATGGAACGTAAAAGAATTTCATTTAAAAACATCAAAACCGAACGCTTTTGAATGTCGAATGGTATTGACTGATATGCAAAGGCAACCCCGGCTTCTTTTAAATAGTTTAGCTCTCTGTTTTCGCGGTTTCGGGCAGTAATGTTTAACAGCTGTAGCGGTTGAAACAGAGCCATTTTTATTTTTGCTTTTTTGCTTCTTACCCCCTTGATAATGTATGATTGAATACCGAACTTTTCGGTAAACAGTTTAACAATTATACTCGTTTCGGAATACTTAACAGTTTTAAATACAATACCTTTGGTGTTGTCAGTCATAAATCTAAAACCATGGTTTTACCTTATCACCAAAATTTTGGTAACAATTTTTTCCGTTCCGTCGCTGTTGGTAACAAAAACCAGATAAACACCCGATGCCACCCTGTTTCCATTTTGCGAATATCCGTTCCAGATGGCTTGTCCGCCTTCCGATTTGGTGGCAAAAACCGAGTTGCCGTACGAATCGGTTATTTTAACATCGGCATTGTTTACCAGGCCTTTAATGGCGATAGGACCGTTGTAGTCGGGTCGTACCGGATTTGGGTAAGCATAAACATTTTTGTTGGTTGGTTTGGGTGGGGTAGCCTCTCCTTTATACGAAATAATACCGTTGGTGGTACCTATAAACACCTCCCCATCGTCGTTAATGGTTATGCCGATAATGCTGTTTGACAGCAAAGGGCTGTTTTCAGCGGTAAAATGGTTTAACTCTTTAAGCCCGTCGGGTGAAAACTGAAAAATACCGGCTCTTTCGGTTCCAACCCATTTGTTGTTGGCACCGTCAACGGCAATGGCGGTAACCTGTTCTGTTTCCAACAGGTAGTCGGCAAGACCGGAACCATCGTTGCGAGGTACCAAAATTTGATGGGCATCAAAGTCGGCACCGGGTGTAAAAATAAGTTCGGGGCTCGAAAACACGCAAATACCTTTGTCGGAACCTATCCACACTTCACCGTCTTTATCGGTAGCCATGGCAAAAACCCCTGTTCCCGGTATGGCACCGTTTCCGGTGGATGAACCCAGTGTTCTGGCTTTATCATCTGACGGGTCGTCAAGGGTGTTGTTGTCGTTAAAAACCGCTATAAATCCCTCTTTACGTTTAATAATCCATTTTTGATTTTGATGGTCCACCATCAATTTAGAAACATCAATACCGCTTAACCCTGCACCGAGATTAAACGATTTCCAGGTGCCGTCGGTAAGTTTAACCGATAACAATTCCGGTGAGCCCGAGTTTGCCACCCATAAATTGCCATCGCTGTCAAAATCAAGTCCGCTCACAAGGGTCAGATAATTGGCTGCAATCCATGGCCGCAGCGTGCTGTTGTTTTCATTGTAGATATCGGCTACTTCGCTGTTTTCAAACCTGATAAGTCCTTTACCCCAGGTTCCCACATAGGTTATATTATTGTTTAAAGGGTCAACTTTTACCGTTACAAAATCGTTAATGGTATCGAAAGCGGGTGTGTTGTTGTGGCTGTGTGTTCTCCAGGTATCCTCTTCAAACGAAAACACACCATCGCGCATATATAGTTTTCCCCAGTTTGAGTTGTGTCCTCCTGCCGCTACCCAAACATGGGTACCGCCGGCATCAATATCAAAAACCGAAGGGGTTCCCGGTCCGTTGGGTTTGATGATTTCACCGCTCCACCCTTTATTCCATACGCGTAAAAGCCCCAGGTAGGTGTCGCCAACCCAATAGTTACCCTCATCATCCATATCGGCTGACAGGGGGCGCAACGACATTTTATCGGGTTTCCAGATTCTAAAACTGTTGTCCGGATTTTTATCTATCGAAAAAACATCGTATCGTTCGGATATCAGTAACTTATCGTGCGTAGCCGTCAGCTGAAAATGTCTGGAATGGTTGTCGGGTAAATAATAATCCCATGTTGAACCGTTGAATTGGTACAAAGTGTCGCCATCAAAATTCTCAGACCTGTAATTTGCAATAACTTTTCCGTTGAACACCTCTATCTGGTTGAAAAACAGGTTCGGATTGGGCAGCCTGTTGTCCTTATGCCATTGATTAAAATCGGCAAGATTGGGTGAATCGATGCGGGCGTAATAAATGCCGTTTTCGGTGGAAGCAAAAAATGAGGTGTCGTTGTACGCCAAATCGGTAACGGTAATAAACGACCCTTCGGGGCCAATGTACCAGGTGTCACGAATTTCGAGTTTGGCAATATCGAGCACAACAATACCGAAGCCACAACTCAAATAGGCCATGTCTCCGCGAAAGGTGATGCTGTTAATAACTTTGTTTCCAAGAATCTCTTTGTTTTTTATGTCGGCAATATTAATGATGGTACCATCATCTTTTACCAAATCCATGTTGGTATTGGAGTAGGCTATCAACAGCGAGCGGGTTTCGGTGTGATAGGCTATTTTGCTGATTCCTATGTCGTTTAACCCTTTTACCTTGTCAATACGTTCAATCCTGTTATCGCCGGTATTGTAGGTGAAAACATCGAAAGGTGTTGCCGCAAAAACAGTATTGTTGTTGGTAACCACATCAATTACCTTTTGATAGGGAAGGTGGGTTCGCCACTGGCCGATACCTATTTGTTGCGAAAAAAGGGATGAAGAAAATATTGTTAACGATAAAAAGAAAAGTAACTGCTTAATTTTCATATAATGACTTTAAATAATAGTTAAAAAAACAAACTTCAATAATAACTGTAAAAAGGCAAAAATATTGTTTTATCGCGACATAAATTAACCGTGAGCGCGAACTTCCGGCTATTTATTTAAAAGGTTTTTAATCAACTTGTATTCCCAGGTTAATTTTTTGTTTGTTATATCGTGGTGAAAGAGTAATGCCTTATTGCTTTTTGTGCCCGAATAAATGCCGGAAGCTAAAAAGTATATTCCATCTGAAGTAGTATATTCAAAATCTTTTACTTTAAATCCGATATCTCCGGCAATACAAATAACCTCTATTCCTTTCTGTTTCACCTCTAATAACTTAGGGTAAATATCCGTATAAAAGTTATTTGGGTTTATACAATAGAAACAGCTGCCCAACTCTCCGTTTGAAACGGATGAGATTTGTGGTTCCAAAAAAGTGTTGCCATACATCCAAATTAATTTATGATGCAGAATAATTAAATGTGAGGACTTTTGTATTGTATCAACAACACTCTCAAAAATTTTTTTTTGTGCTCCGATAATGTTACTCAGGCTATCTTGAGTGTCTAAAACAATAAAGGTTATTCCGTCCTTATAAAAAGAATAATAAGGAGGCCTGTTTGTAAATTTCCGTATTCTGGTTAAATCGGAATAATCATGGTTTCCAAGCGACCATAAAGTGTTCCTGTTTCCAAGATGAAAAACCGAATCAACATGCTGCATGGTATAATCATCCTTTGATGTCAGATTTGCCAAATCGCCGCCAAGCCATAACATATCGAATTTGCCGTAATTAATACTTTCAATAATACTGTCCATCAACGGGTTGGAATTGGTTCTTGTATGAGCAATATGTATATAATTTTTTATTTGGGGAACAGGAGGAGGTTCAATAACTTCATCTTTGGTACAGGAGCCCAAAAAAACCATTAACAGCAGTGCAAAACCAAATAAGGTTTTGTTTTTGATGCGAAAAAAAAAGAAGTTCTGTTTATACAACATAAACCGTTTCGCTTACCGGTGTGCGACAGTCCATATCCTGGCCGCGGTCGAGGTGATCGGCAATTTCTGCCGAAACGCCGGCCATTCGTCCCAACAAAAAGATAATAAATCCTATTTTCTGCATTTCGGGTTTGGAGATTTTATTCTTTTTGTAATCGAACCACATCAGTTTTAATGAAATAACGGCAATAACGGCATCAATATTTACGCAATAAACATTGGAGGAAACACCGGTTTCAAAAAGAGATTTTACCAGTTGGTGATAAAACTCCCAAAATACATTGTTTATTTTCAGCTGTTTAAAGTGGTGATAAATATAATCTTCGCGCGGGTCGATATTTACCGGCCTGCCCTTAAAAACAGGATGATTGATACAGGGTATCCGGCCATAACTTGTTTTGCCGGCAGCTTTGGCTTTTTGCTTGTATTGCAGATATTCTGTGGCCACTTTATGGCTCAGGGTTTTGAGTTTTGCAACGGCCGGTATTTTACCGGGGTCGGAAAATTTAACTTTACCGAATGCATTAATTAAAAACTCCACGGCTTCAAAACCGGCTCCTCCGTGTGCCAGTCCCGTATTCGACATAAAACCGGCAAAAGCAGTTGAAATATTGTTTCGGGCACTAACGCTTTCTTTGGCGCCCTTTGCGCTAATGGTACCCACGCCATTGGTGAGCGTTAACGCCAGTAAGGCCTGAAACTCCTGTAATTCGGTGCCTTGCGGTGCTCTGTTAAACACACTTTGAAAAGCAACTTCGGTAAACGATGTTTGAAGTATTTTAACCGGCCTGCGACTTCGTATTTTTTTTAACAACGAATTTTTTAAAGGATTTATGCCGGCCAATACGGTTATTCTGGCTTCGGTTCCTAAAAACGCCACCATGTTTTCTACGGTATTTCTGCTGATTTTTTTTAGCAACAGGGGCTCAAAAGCAACATCGGTTAATATGGCGGCAATTAAAAACATGTCGCAGTCTTCTACCTTATAGTTTGAAATATAATGAAGTACAAACTGAATGATGCTGCTTTTGTTAAGCTTTTGGTTTAAATTTTTAATAATCATTTTACCAAAAGTACTTGGGGCGTGTTTTCCTGCAGCAAACAATTTTTGACCGATTTTTGAAGCTTCAACAAAGTCAAACGACAAATATTTGTCTTTTACACTCATTTCGGTTAACAGGGTTAACAGGCCTTTAATATACAGGTTACCCATTACAAATTGTTTATGATTTCCCATCATGCTTACGGCAGCCATAAGTGCCTGATTAGGTGTTGCGTTGTTTTGTCCTGCAAATTTTATTGCTTCGTAATATTTATCATCGGAGCTGCTTAAATAGTTCAAACAGGCATTAATAAAAGGCAGGTCTTCTTTGTGCGGATGTTCTTTAATCAAGGCATAAACGAGGTTGCTTTCAAAGGGGTGCTCTACCAAATCAACAACGGGTGTTTTATGCAGTTCGGCAATTTGTGTTTTGGCATCGATGCGTGAGGCACCCGAAGCATTTCGCATACGTCGTCGCAGGTACGAAGCCCCCAGCTCACGGTTAAACTTTTTAATTTCAACGTTGTAAGGACTCATGGCTTCAACCACAGGCAGCCGCAGGGTTACAGGCAGTTTATATTTAAAATCTTTACCCATCCAGGGTTTTAAACTTAAGTCGCCAATGGGTTCAAAATCATTTTTCAGACCCAGGTTATCAAAAACGGCTTTAACAGCCATGGGGATGTGTTGTATTGAGCTTACGCGGATTCCTTTTTTGCTCACCCTGCCGGGTTTATCGGGGTTAAAGGCCTGCATTTTAAAATAGCCGTCAAACCATTTTTCTTTCGATTCGGCATCGTCCCCGTCGCCGGCCAAAGCACCTGCATGGCCTACTGCACGGGTAAGTTGCGATTTCCACCGGCCTGTAACACATACCACAAGGGGTTTGTCAAATTTAAAGGTGCCGGTTTTAATCATGTTTAAAGCTTCCTGTTCGTAGCGGCCTCCGGGTTCAATGTATAACACAATAATTTTGGTGCGCTCATCGTTTTGGGCTGCATTTAAAAATTCGGCTACGCTAAATTGTATAATTTTATCTTTTCCCGAGCTCACAATGGTGGTTGTACCAAACCCCGAAGTTTTTAAGTAAGAAGCAATGGTGTTTCCAAAATTTCCCGAATTACTGTAAATGGCTACCGAGCCTTTTACCAATGATTCTTCAGGCTTATCGCCACCGAGAGCACCACCAATCCTGACTTTGTTCCACGAATCGCCAACGCCAAGCGAGTTGGCTCCAAAAACATCCACCTTATTCGACTGACAAATTTCACGAATAACCAGTTGGTCTTTTACACTCATCTTTTCGGTTACTATTACAATACGCTTCAGTGCTTTATTGTAATGCAACAACTCGGTAACGGCATGAAACACTGCTCCGGGAGGCAAATAGATTACTCCCGTATCAAATTTGTGATGTTTTACTACTTCGGCCAGCCGTGGATAAACCGGAATGTCGCCAAGGGGTGTTTCCAGCACTCCCGATCGACCGTATTGTACGCCGGCAACTACATTTCCGCCACTATACGCATGCGAAACGGGGGTTACTTTTTTACTTTCATTACCCAAAATATTCATCACACAAACACGTGCCTCTTTGGGCGCAATTTCCTGCAAATTTTTAATTCCTACAAAATAAGGAAACGGATTAGTATGCTGCTTTTTCATTTTTATAGTATTTGATAAATTACTTTGTAACAAATTAATGAGCTGATTTTTCCAGTAAATAATTATCCACATCAACGGCATATTGTATTACTTCAATCATAGAGCTGTCGTAACCAAAAAATTTATAGGGTATTTCAAGGGAATTTAAAATATTGGATGCGTAGGTAAGTCCTTTTATCAGATTAGGGCCTCCTCGTCCCGAAACCACATAAAAATCGGGTTTACCGTTTTCGTTAACATAGTCGCGAAGCGCATCAAAAATACCTTTGTAGGTTACAAAAATATCGGTGTTGTTGGCTTTACCGCCGATAATAAGCAACACACGCGACTGCTTAAGCCAGTATTTAAATACGATAGATGCTATTTGGTACATTTTTTCGTAGGGCGGATTACCGCCGAAATCGCTTGAAATGGTGGCTTTTTGCGACAGCACTTCGGTGGCTGCACTGTTGGCACCTCCCCCGAACATAAACGAAGTTATGGTTCCTTTCGGGTTGATAACCACCACATCACTTTGTCCCTGATAGGTACGCAGCTGGTTTATTTCGGCTTCAAATTCCGAAAGGTTGGCATGAAAAATTTCAGGTGGCAGCTGAAGCCGCTTCCAGTGGGGGTTGTCCTGGTCAAACTGGGCTTTAAAATCGCAGGCTACAGGAACATAACGTCCTCCTGTTTTTTCCATACGTATGGGATTTAATTCCAGCGTGGTAAAACCAAAATCGTTGTATAAATTCCAAAGTTTGGGTAAAAACTGTACCAGTGGACTTATTATCTCCGAAGGAGCATCCAAATCGGACAGGGCATCAATAATATGGTAGGCTTTAAGGCCCGTTAGCGCATTAAACGATTTGTTGACAATCATTTCAGGGGGCAGCTCCTCTATATCAACTCCTCCGTGATGAGTAAGGGTGAAGCTTACCCTGCGTGATGAAGTGCAAACATTCAAATTAAAATAGACTTCGTAATCCGACGGGATAAACTCCTCAAAAGTAACACCGTTTGAACGGATACGCTGGTTATGAAATGTGTGTTCGGCAAAAAACAGGTCGTGTTTGGCCTGCATGGCTTCGGCAGCCGACTTTACAATCTTTACCAGTCCGGCTTTGCCTTTTTTGCCAACACCCCCGTAAAAAACCGGTTTTACAACACAACGCCCGCGCTTTTTTATAAGCTGTTCTATTTCGCTTAAAGTGGCATTGGCATTGAGAATTTCAGGAATAGGAAATCCCGAAAGCTTTAAAATGGGTGCACCATATTTCATCCCTGTAATTTGCATGGCTCATTTATTTTTAGTGAAACGTAAAGCGTAATAATAACCAAAATATAATTAAAAATCTAAAAGTAACAAAAATTTGTGCATTAACAACCTCATTGATTAACAATTATAATACTTTTGTAATTTCACTTAAATATTTTTGTACAATTTATAACAAGCTTTAATAAAAGAAACAAACGCAGGCTTAATGTTAAAATCTAATCGAAACCGAAAAAAGCAGGAGTTCAATATTAATGAAGAAAAATTTCATTTGATTTTTGAAAACTCCCCCATGGGTATCTATATGGCTACCCCCGATGGAAGGATACTTGAGGCGAACAGAGCCCTGCTTTCTATTTTGGGCTCCCCTTCCTTTGAAGCAACCAAAGCCATTAATGTGCTCGAATTTCCACCTTTAATAAAAGCCGGTTATTGCGCTAAATTTAAGCAATGTATAAATGAAAAAAAGACCGTTGAGTTTGAGGTGCCTTACATATCAAAATGGGGCAAACAAATTTATTTACACAGTTTTTTAATCCCGTTAATAAACCCGGAAGGGGAGGTTGAAAATGTTTATACGATGATGGACGACATCACCCGGCGAAAAAGGGCTGAAAAGGTTCAAAAAATATTGTTTAACATTTCAACGGCTGTTATAAAAACCGATAATCTGAAAGATTTAATAAGTTTAATAAGAGATGAGCTTGCAACCTTAATTGATACAACTAATTTTTACGTAGCACTTTACGATGAGAAAACGGAAAATATTTCATTGCCGTTTTTTTCTGATGAGCATGATTATATTACTGAATTTCCCGCACAAAAAACAGTTACACGATATGTTATCAAGCTGGGAAAATCGCTATTGGCCGATACGGACTTTTTAATAGAACTGGAAAAAAAGGGAGAGATTGAAATTCATGGTACACTGTCAAAAATATGGTTGGGCGTACCGTTAAAAGTCAACGAAAATGTTATTGGTGCCATAGTGGTGCAGAGTTACAGCAATAAAGATGCCTATACCGTTCAGGATAAAAAAATGCTTGAATTTGTTTCCGACCAAATAGGCATGGCCATCTTTCGTAAAAATGCCGAAGAGTTAATTAAAAAAAGCGAGGAGCGTTTTGAATTGGCCATGAAAGCCTCCAACGACGGCCTTTACGATTGGGATTTTGTTACAAATAAAATATATTTTTCCCCCCGGTGGAAGCGTATCTTGGGATATGAGGATGAGGAGCTGAAAAACGACTTAAGTACCTGGGAAAGGTTAACCGAACCAGAAGGAAGAAAGGCTTCGTTGCATAAATTGAAAGAAGCCATTGCGCAAAAGATCGATCATTACAATGTTGAGTTTAAAATGAAACACAAAAATGGCCACTGGGTTCACATTCTTTCGCGAGCACATCTTATTTACGATAACAAAGGTAAGGCTGTCAGGGCAGTAGGGACTCATTTCGACTTGACCAAACAAAAATTAGCCGAAGAAGAATTAAAAAAAGCTTTGGCCAGGGCCGAAGAAAGCGACCGGTTAAAATCGGCTTTTTTAGCCAATATGAGTCACGAAATAAGAACCCCCATGAATGGAATTTTGGGTTTTGCCGATTTACTCGAAAACCCTGAAAACACAAAACAGGAGATAAACCGGTATGTAGGCATCATTAAAAAAAGCGGAGAACGGCTGCTGAATATCATTAACGACCTTATTGATATTTCAAAAATCGAAGCCGGGCAAATGGAAATTAATCGTGAAAATTACGACCTTAACGGGCAAATAAATTATCTGTACGACTTTTTTAAACCGGAGGCAGCGGCGAAAGGATTGAAGTTAACGGTTGTGCCGGCAATAACCGACAAAATTGTTATGATAAATGCCGACAAAGAAAAGATGTATGCTATTTTAATAAACCTGTTAAAAAATGCTGTAAAATATTGCCCTTCCGGAAGCATTAAATTTGGATATACATTAACACAAAAAGATAATAAACCGATGGTGGAGTTTTTTGTGGAAGATACCGGCATCGGGATTCCTCCCGACAGGCAGGAGGCTGTTTTCGACCGTTTTGTGCAAGCCGATATTGAAGACAAGAAAGCCTATGAAGGGGCAGGGCTCGGCCTGTCGATTACCAAAGCCTATGTTGAACTGTTGGGAGGCGAAATTTGGTTAAAATCAAACAACAGCGGAACTACTTTCTATTTTACAATACCTTTTGTTACCGGTAATGACACTACAGAAAATGTACCCCTTGAAAAACCGGAAGAACCGGTTGTTAAAGGTACTCCCCGTTCACATAAAATATTAATTGCCGAAGACGAAGATATTTCGTATAACTACCTCTCGATTGTCTTGGAAAAACAGAATAACTTTAACCTGATACGTGCCCTTAACGGCCGCGAAGCTGTTGAAATAATGAAAAACAACACTGATATTGACCTTGTTTTGATGGATGTTAAAATGCCTGTTTTGGACGGATACCGTGCTGTTGAACAAATTCGTACTTTTAACAAAGAGGTGGTTATTTTGGCTCAAACAGCTTTTGCCCTGGAAGGTGATCGGGAAAAATCATTGAAAGCCGGTTGTAACGATTATATTAGCAAACCCGTTGCAAGAGATGAATTGATAAATAAAATCAATCAATGGCTGAAGTAGTATTTATTGTAAATCAAAAAGCTCCTGAGGAGGCAATTACAAATTTATCGAAATATGGCAGCGTCATCCCGTTTTTAACCGAAGGTTTAACCTATGGGCAAATATCCAATCATCCCGATGTTTTTTTATGTGCCGGAACACATAGCCTTGTAGCTGCCCCCAACACACCTGCCCCTATTGTTCAAAAAATAAAATCGTATGGCTTTGAGGTTATTACCGGAGAAAAACCCGTAGGTACGGTTTATCCCGATTCCGCTTTATACAATGCTGTTGTTACCGATAATTATTTGATACACAACCTTTCGATTACCGATTCTGTGGTATTAAAAACTTACCGTCATTTAAAGCCTGTAGCCATTTCGCAGGGATATGGAAGATGCAATTTGTTGCCTTTGAAAAACAACTGTTTTATTACATCCGACCGTGGTATATTAAAAACCCTTATTAAACAAAATATTGATGTATTGCATGTTGACTCTTCCCGGGTAGTGTTACCCGGTTTTAAACACGGTTTTTTCGGCGGATGCGCCGGAGTTTATGGCGATACGGTTTTTTTACTGGGTTCGCTGGATTATTTTACGGAGGGCAATAAAGTGAAAAATTATCTGTACAGGCTTAACTACCGGATTGTTGAATTATACCGGGGCCCTTTGTTCGACGGAGGAAGTATCGTGTGTATTGCGTAATCAGGTTGCAACGGGTTTAATTCCGAAAACATTCTCAAACGCTTTTATTAAAACAGATGCAACTTCATCCACCGGTATTTCTTTGCCCAGTTCTTTTTGCATGGAGGTAACACCCTTGTCGTGTAAACCGCACGGAATAATGTAACTAAAATATTCAAGGTTTGTATTTACGTTTAAGGCAAAACCGTGCATACTTACCTTTTTACTTATTTTCATCCCGATGGCGGCAATTTTACGTGCTTTTTGCGGCTGACCGGCATCTATCCATACACCGGTAGCTCCTTTGATACGTTCGGCGGTAATACCGTAATGTGCAACCGTGCGAATGAGTACCTCTTCAATATTAAATACAAAATCTTTGATGGATATAGCGAGGGTATCCAAATCAAATACGGGATATCCCACCAGTTGCCCGGGGCCGTGGTAAGTAATGTCGCCACCTCTTTCTATTTTGTAAAAAGAGGCTTTTTTTATTTTAAGCAGTTCATTGCTTAGCAGCAGATTGTTTTTGTCGCCACTGTTGCCCAGGGTAAACACGTGAGGATGTTGCAACAAAAACAGGTGGTTTGAAGTGTTTCCTTTTCTCTTTCCGGTTTTTATTTCAAAATTCCGGTTAAAAAGCTCTTTTTGTAAGTTCCAGGCAGTTTTATATTCTGTCAGTCCCGGTTGATGTAAGATTACTTTTGCAGTTTCCGCCATGATTGTCTGTTTGTAAAAAAGCAACAAAGTAAATAATAAAAAAGCTGCTCCCCATGGGGAGCAGCTTTTATTTTATGATAAAAAACTTTTAAATTAACTTAATTCCTCTTCATCTTCCTGATGAAATTTATAGAGTTTGCGGCTGCCATAAGCAGCGCCCAGTCCCAACAAAATAAACAAACCGCCGCCAATGGGCGCTCCGCCGCCAATGGGTTGGTCGCCCGGTTGCGGTCCTCCGGGAGGATTAGATGGCCCCATTACCTGTGCGTTGGCACTTATGGATAAAAACAGACTAATTACTAAGACCGATACTATTGAGATAACTTTTTTCATTGTATTCATGTTTTTAAAAGTGGGCAAATTTATTTAGTTATTAAAATTTTGTTGGTATATACACTCGATTCGGTAATTACCTGAACTACATAATAGGCCATATGATCGGAAACCCATATTTTAGAAAGTTTTTGTCCGTCGGGAATTTCTTTCTCTTTAACCAAACTTCCTGCCATATTATAGATAGAGACCTTTTTAATTTTTTCGTTGGTAACATTTTTAATAAATGCATATTGTCTCCACGAATAGATGTCCACTTTAGCTTCATCTTTGTCGTTAATGCTTGTGGGGCCGAAAAAGTGAAGGATAAACCTGTCGTGCGGCTCATACGAAGTAGCTGTAAAAGTATAATGCGGGTTGTTGTTCAGATAAACCCATTTATCATTGTCTTTTTTATCTTCCAGCCAAACTTCGTTGCCGGCTTCAAAGGAATCGATGCCTTCAAAATCGAAGGTGTAATCGGCTGTATAACCACATTGGAAGTTAACAGGCACGCTAACCATGTCGCCTTGTAAACCTTCAAGCGGCAGCACATTGATGGCTAATTCCGAACCGTCTTCTGCAATACTTCTTATCATGGTAGCATCGTCGTACATACTGTTCCATTTTGCACCATCAAGGTTTACATCATAACCGTTGGTTGCGTCTTGTGTAAATCTTACAATTAATTTATCGCTATATCCCATATTTCCTCCCGAAACATTCATGGTAAGCATATTAGGAATGGTTTCTCTGAAAGCATCGCTGCTGTGATCCCGCATGGCATTGGTAAACTGTACTGTTCCGGCACTGTTTGTTTCAACAAAAAAGGCTTGTCCAACCTGAATATACTGCTGTGAGCCGGTTCCACCTGTTCTTATTTCATAATTACCGGCAGAAGGATTCCATATCCAGTAGCTGTTATTAATTACCCCGCTGTTAGCAGTATAAAAAGCATCAAAATCAATGGCTGACGGGTATGGGTTGCTGATTAATTCATCGAAGTTGTTACTATGAGTTAATGCCGGAGGAGATGTGTTACCTGTAACAAAAGCACCTGTCATTTCCATGGTGTGGTCTGTGGCATCAGTAGTTGAAAAAGCTATACCGTCGCCGGTGGCTACAAGATAACTGTTGCTGAAAATATTTTGCCATCCGTTGGCAACCGGTTGAGCTTCATCCCAGTCATAAGCATAAGTACTTCCGGCCACAAGGTCAAAAGCGCTTAAAGTAGCTCCGCCTGCCCCACCAACATCAACGGTAGGCCCAACGGTATGCATGTGAAAACTACCTACTGTGGCAGTATTGGTAATGTAGGTTTGTACTTTACCGGTTCCGGAGGTTCCGTAAGTAATGGTTCCGTTATCAATAAAGGAACCGGTTCCGGTGGCATCGGACTGAACTTCAATACCGGCAGCGCCTTCAATGTCGGTAGTACCGGTTACGGTAGCATAGCCGAGTGCCGGGAGGTATAATTTACCGCCATCGTTGATTTTTAAATTTCCAACAATATTAAAAAATGGGTTGGTATAAGAACTAAGGTCAGGAACAGTAACATGAGCTCCTGAGGCTATAAGGACGTTATCGCAATACCACCCATCTGCATTTGAGCCGGCAGCTTCAGGGAAATAACCACTAGCAGAAGATACATCTGGAACATAAACATTTTCTATCCCTTGCCATGGATAGTCACCTTTATCATTACCACATTCATCATCCCAGTTACCTGTTACTTCCCAAACAGTTGGGTCTTTTGGGTTTCCATGAAAAAGATTGGCCCCTGTCCATACAAAATCATAAACTAAAGTTGGGTAATCATAATTACTCACAGATCCATTAACATCCGGGAAATAAGCAGTAGCAGTAGGTGCGCCTTGTGCCCAAACTAAGTCTTGAGGTACCCACCCGCTTGGAGCAACATCAAAGTCCGTTGTACCCGTTGTCCCTGTAACTTTGAACTGAACAATGGTTTCCCAAACATTTAATGTCCAATCATGATCTGCATTAATTGGAGAAGTATTCATTACAAAATTCCTCCAATAATATGTATTTTTATCCTGTCTGGCTCCTAAACCATCAACAATTGTATAAAAGTTATTAGAACACAAGACTTCAATGTCGGCGTTATTAATATCAGGCCAACGAATTTCAAAACTTATTTGCGTAATTGGTAAACCAGTTGTAGGCACTACACTTGCATCAACAGCTCTAACCTGATATTCTAAATATCCTTTTTCATTGGAAATAACTCTGGCTTCAAAAAAAGATTGCGAGAATAATTTTCCACCAAGAAATGTTACTATTACGAGTAATTGAATTGTTAATATAAATTTTTTCATTTTTGTTATCTTTATAATTCTTTAATGAGGCAAATGGGCTTTAAAAATATTACCTGGTGTACCGGTTCCTATTACATTTAAAATAGTTCCTTTGTCAGAGTTTGAACCTGAACCGTATTGAACCTGACCATCCATGTTAACATCAGTTTTTTTATAAATGGATGACACAATATTACCGGGAGTACTCGTGCCAACTTCATTTAAAATAGAACCTTTATCTGAATTAGACCCTGAAGCATATTGAATTTGACCATCGTTATTAGCATCTCCTTCCCACAAGGCCCACACGCCGTTTTCTACCTCTTTCATGGCGTCGTTGCTGGTAACGGTGGCATCAGCCCAGGCTTGTGCAAGGGCGGTTGTAAAATCGAATGAGGGTGAAGAGGCCGAAAGATTTACTGTGGTGGCGGTCATGGCCGGCAGGTGATTGCGGTGGTGCACCGAAATATAATAACTGCCTTTGTCCAGCCCTGTAATACTCATGTTGCTGCCGTCTTCGTTAATCACCTGTCCCGACTGGTTTACAAATTTGGCAACGGAATCAAGCTTCGTAGTGCTTGTTGTACCGTCTCTGAAAACAATTTTAACCCAGTCAACGGCATTGGATGGAACCGAGGTAACGGTAGTACTCATGCCGTAAGGGTCTGAAGTGGGCACAAGGCTGTTGTCGTTTAGGGTTTTGTCCATGTTGTGGTTGGTGGTGTTATAGGCTCCTGCCAAAAACAGTTTCAAATCAATGGCAAGGCCACCATAATAGTAATCGCCAACGGCAAAGGTTCCTATACCTGAAAAACCGGTACCGGTTCTGGTATAAGGGCCGCTGCCCGAAGCTGCTCCCACGGTGCTCCAGGTGTAACTTGAGCCGCTGTTGGTGGTAAGCCCTACCTGACAAGAGGTATTATCAAATGAGGTTAGTTCATCACCGGCATTCCACTGAGGTGTAACGGTTAGGTCGGAACCACCTGCAATATTTTCGGAAATTTCCCAGCTTTTGTTTACCATGTGGTTGGTACTTGCACCGGCCGGTTCGTTGTCAATTACCCTTACACCATAATAGTCTGCAGTTCCGGCATTGGCCAGGGTAACCGGATTATAAGTGGTGTTGCCTACCGGATAAACAACATTGCTGCTGCCTACATTTCGTTTAACAACGCCGGTGCTGTTGGTTTTTACATAACCCGTTGAAGCTCCTGCATTGGTAGGGTCGGTAGTGCCAATGGTAAGGTTAAAACCGTTAAGCGTAAGGTTACCGCTGGTAAAGTTAAGGGTACCGTTAATGGTTTGGTTTGCTCCGGTAGATGTTGCCGTTAATGATACGCCGTTGCTATTGTTAATATCAACGGTACCATAAAAGTTCACATCATGATCGCCGGTAATTTCCTGAGCTGATGAACCGTTAAATGCAACGGTTCCCGATGAGGTGGCATCGAACAAATCGCCTGTGTTGTTGGTAAGGTTACCTTGTATCGAAACATTGCCATTGTTTTTAATGGTTCCGCCCGAATTGATAACCGCATTTGCAACAACCGTAGAGCCGTTATTAACCACAATTTGTGATCCGCTCGACAGCGTCATTTGTCCGTAAACTGAAAAGGCACTCCAGAACAGGAATGCTAGCATTGTAATTTTTTTCATAAAGCAACCATAAGTTTTATTTAGTTTTATAACTATAAATAAAGGTAGGAAATTTGGTTTGCTTTATCGTGGACAAAGGTACGGACAAAGGATGGTAAAAAGCAAATATTTTGTTAATTATTTTTTGAAAAACCACTAAATACACTGATAAACAAATAATTAAAATAGTGATATTTTTATTGTATTTATCTTTTAAAAGCATTTTTTTGACCGGTATCCATTGATTTTATAGGAAAGAACTTAACGGGTCTGACCTTAAACGGTAACAATTGCCCCTCCCCACGAAAGGCCTACACCGAATCCGGCAACCATAATGGTGTTGCCTTTTTTAATGACGTCTTTATCCATTGATTTTTTCAGAGCGATGGGGATAGATGACGAAACGGTATTTCCAACGTCGTTGAGTTCAATAATAATTTTTTCGGATGGAATCCGCAATTTTTTGCCCAGCGATTCCAATACGATGCGGTTGGCCTGATGAAAAACAAAATAGTCAATATCGTCGGGTGTAAGACCGGCATCTTCCAAAAGGCGGTTAAAAAGCCCGGGAGCTTTTTCAAGGGTAAAGTTAAAAACGGTTCCACCGTTCATATACAGTTTGGCGTGGTTTTTTACATTTCCAAAGGCGTCGGTATAGTCGGGTTCGGCCCATTGGGGTAACGGATAGCGTTCTCTGCCGTGACGCACAATAATCTGGTCGTATTTGCTGCCGTCGGTACCAAAAACAAAACGGCCGATATGGTCGGCAGTACTTTTTTCCAACAGTGTTGCCGAGGCGCCATCCCCGAAAAGAGCCAGTGTATTAGGGTCTTTAGCGTGAATAATCCGGTGGGTGGTTTCGCCGGTAAGCAATAAAATATGTTGTGCATTGCCTGCTTTGATAAGCGAATCGGCCAAAGCAAGGCCGTATAGGTAACCTGTGCATCCCTGATTAAAATCGAAAGCTCCGCAATGTTGCGAAAGCCCTAACCGGTTTTGAATAATGCAGGCCGATGCAGGTGTAATGTAATCGCCGCCGGAGGTGCAAAAAATAATAAAATCGATGGCTGATTTGTCAATGCTGTTTTCCGAAAACAGCTTTTCGGCTGCTTTTACCGCAAGGTCGGATGAGGTTTCATCTGTATCAGCCACATGACGCTCGTTAACGCCCGTTAAACGGGTAAGCTCATTTATTTTAAGAGCGGGAAACCGCCGGATCAACTCCTCGTTGGTAACGGTTCGTTCAGGAACATGCCAGGATATATGTTTAATCAGCGTCAACGTTACTGTATTTATTAGGGTTATAGGTTTTTTTTGCTTCAATGGCTTTTTGCCTGTAATAACCGGCTTTTTGTCTGTCGCCTTTTGCTTTGTAATAGTTACTTACAAAAATAGCGGCTTCGGGACGGGTTCCAAGGGCTATGGCTTTTTCGTAATAATGAAGTGCTGTTACGGTATCGCCAAACATCACATAATAATTTCCCATATTGATGTACGGAACATCAGCCTCCGGATTCATTTTCATGATGGCTTTGTTTTCATCAAGCGCTTTTTGAAATTTACGTTCTCGAAAATAAATATTAGCCAACTTCGACCTGCTGATGATAAAATTACTATCGATGGCAATGGCTTTTTTATAATACACTTCGGCCGAATCGTAAATCTCGCGAAGTTCATAGGCGTTGGCGATATCGTAATAAATTAAGCCGCTGGTATGTTCGGGTTTGTATTTAAGAGCCTGACTAAAATAGTAGTCTGCTTTTTTAAAATAGTCGTGCATTTCAACGATACTCTCTTTTGCTTTTTCTTTTTCTCCCCGTTTGCTGTATGCCAAATATCGAATACGAGCCTGATTACCATGTATTTTTGAATAGATAGAGCCGAGGTTAAGCCAGGCCGAATAAAAAGTGGAATCGAGCTCAAGTGCTTTGTTGTAGTGTTTTTCGGCTGCGGCAATATTACGTTTAATAAAATGATAAGGGTTAACAGGTTTTGACAGTTCACGGTTTACCTTTTTTATAATCTCGGCAGCCCACAAATCGTTTGCTTTAACCGAGTTCTCCAGATGCGGCATGTCGGAATTAAACAGTAAATACTGCGATCGCCATTGGAAATTCCGTATGTGAACCCAGTATCCCATGGGTAACACATAAAGCAACGAAAGCGCCAGCGCCACGGTTATCGATTTTAAAGGTATCGTTTTTTGTTTCAACACCGGGTGTTTTGGAATCTCCATAAACAGCCATACAATAAACCAGACAAATGCCAATGAGGTATAAAAGGTAAATCTGTCGCCAACAATGCCCGGAACAGGCATTACAATATTGGCATACATGGATATTTCAACAAGAAAAAAGAGAATAATAAATGAGATGATTTTTTTTTGTTTAAAATACCTGACGGCAACCACAAAAATGCCCACATAAAAAAGAAACGAAAGCCAAACAAGCGGATTTGCCCAGTTGGTGACGGGAATCATGTTAAAACCGTAGTAATAACGAAGCGGGTAAGGAATCAGCAGCAGCTTTAAGTAAAAGCCAAGTATGTAAAAAGAGGTGGCCATTTTGTTTAGAAAACTGTTTTCGTAAAACAGCGGATTTTCGATGTAGCGGAAGTTTCGTTCAAAATTGAATAACACGATGGGAGCTAAAAATATGATAAACCCGATAAGAGCCATGGCTCCGGTAAAATAGAGCAGTTTTTTACGGCGGACAGGGGTAAAAAAGTATAAAACCAACGGAAAAACAGCCACATGAACAATGGCGGTTTCTTTTGAAAGAAGGGCCAGAATATAACTTACTATTCCCCAGTATAAAAATTTGTTTTTATTGGTATCGCCCCAGCGAATAAAAAGCCAAATTGCTTGAAAAGTGAAAATAAATTCAAGCAAAATATCACGGTTTTTCAAGCTTGCAACCACCTCGGTGTGGGTTGGATGTATAAGGTAAAGCAGCGTGATAAAAAAGGCTATCCATGGCGAATAACCCTGCAACAGCCGTTTTAAAACCCTGAAAAGAATTAGTAATCCGATAATGTAAAGGACAAGATTGATAAAATGGCTTACGGCAGGATTCCAGTAATACTTTTTGGTAAACTGATATTCCAGTGCAAAAGAGGCTCGTACCAGGGGGCGATATCCATAGGCATTTCCCGATTCGTGGGCATAAAAAGAGGTGAAAATATCGGGAATGGCAGCAATACCTTTGGCTGTTTGCGGGTTGTTTACATTGATGTATTTGTCATCCAGCGAAAAACCGTTAAATACAACATTTCCGTAAAAGATAACGGTTATTATAACAATAAGCCACTTAAGCAATTTTACATTACCCTGTTCCATCATTGCTTTTAAGCCGGTTTTTTCAGAAAAAGGCAGTTGCTTTTTTTTCTTTTTACTGTTTCTTTTTTTCGCCATGTTTTAATACCATTTTATTGCAAAATGAGCCAGTGTTCGTAATGTTTGTTTGCGTGCTTCCAAAAACCCCATGTGACCCACATTTTCCAGAATCAATGCTTCGGAGTGTTTTGGCAATGCTATTTGCGGTAAAATTTTATCCATGGAAATACGTGAATCTTTTTTCCCCACAATAAATAAAACGGGAATGTCGAGCTTTTTTAAAAGCGCCCTGTGGTCTTCGCGGTCGCGCATGCCTGCCAGAGCAGCTGTTACTCCCTGTGCTGTAGTATTTAGCGATACTTTTTTAAGTGTTTCTATTTCACCGGCAAACTTTTTTACGTTGTCTTCGGCAAAAAGTAACGGGATAAATCCTGCAATAAAATCTTTGTGGTTTTTTTTAACAATTTCAATGGTACGGTTTCGGTTTGTTTTAGCCTGTTGGTCGTCGGCACCTGCATGGGAGTGGAAAAGCACCAGCCCTTTAAGCCTGTGGCTGTATTTTTTAGCAAAAGCCATGCTCACGTAACCCCCCATGGAGTGTCCTGCCAGTATGCAGTATTTTATGTTTTCGTGTTTTAAAACGGCTTCGGTTGTGTCGGCCATTAATTCCATGGTGTGGCTTTCCGAAAACAAATCGGTTTTACCAAACCCGGGCAGGTCAATTGTTACCACCCTGTTTGTTTTTGACAATGCTTTTGAAAAATCATCCCAAACGTCCATGCTTTCCAAAAAACCATGTAACAATACCATGGCCGGCCCACTGCCGCTAATCCGGTAATTCACTTTGTGTCCGTTATAAAGCAACTGTTTTTCCATATCGAAAAATTTACCCGCAAAGGTAGTAAACTATCTTTGAAGTGTGATTTTTAAAATTTCTAAAAAAAAACCGGTATCATAATATAAGTACGATTATTTTTAACCTGCCGGTGGTGGTAAGAAATTTAAAATGTTCAGGCTGTGGCAGCCGGATAAAAATTAAACACGACTCAATAAATCTTTTGAATGTATTTTATCGTGTGCCAGCTGTTTTTTAAGTGCTTCGAGACTGTCGAATTTAATTTCGCTGCGCAATCTGTCAACAAAACAAATGGTAATGGTTTCGCCGTAAATATCTTTATCGAAATCAAAAATATTAACTTCAATGGTGAGGCTGCTTTGATTAATGGTGGGTCTGAATCCGATGTTGGCCATTCCTCCGTAAAGTTTGCCCCCCGATTTAACCCTGCAGGCATAAACTCCGTTGGCAGCAATAAGTTTATACTCGTTACCCACTTCGATATTGGCTGTGGGATATCCGATGGTGCGGCCGATGCCGTTGCCATGAACAACGGTTCCGGTAATGGAATATTCGTATCCCAACAGTTTGTTGGCAAGGGCTATATTACCTTTTTCCAGTAAATTTCTGATTTTGGTAGAGCTAACCGTTAAACCATCAATCTGCAACGGGTTAACCCGGAACACCTCAAAACCTTCCTCCATACCGAGATTACGAAGCAACTCGAAACTTCCATGCCGGTTTCTCCCGAAATGATGGTCGTGGCCGATAATAATTTTTTTAGGCTTAAGGGGTTTAATAATGTAGTTGCGAATAAACGTTTCGGAAGAGTTTTTGGCAAATTCTCTGGTAAAATTAATGATGATAAGATGGTCGATTCCGGCGTGTTCCAGAAGGTCGATCTTTTTTTGCTGTGTGTTAATAAACTTTAAGCTTTCGGTATCTAAGCCAAGTACATATCTGGGATGAGGAAAAAAAGTAATTACCACCGTTTCGCCGTTAATTTTTCGGGCTTCGTCTTTCATTACATTAAAAACCGCCCGGTGTCCCAAATGTACTCCGTCGAAAGTACCGGTAGTTACCACTGCATTTTTAATGCCTTTAACCTCACTTATGGTTCTGTATATTTTCAACTATTTTTCTGTTAAATTATTTTGAATAAGCCGGGCTGCAATCTGCACGGCATTGGTGGCGGCACCTTTGCGAATGTTGTCGGCCACAATCCAAAGGTTAAGGCCGTGTTCAACCGAAAAGTCGCGCCGGATACGTCCTGCAAAAACTTCATTTTTACCTTTGGCATTAAGGGGCATGGGATAATGGTTTTGTGCAGGATTATCCTCCAGCTTCACCCCTTTGGTATTGGCCAAAAGTTGTTTTATATCTTCAATGTTAAAATCTTTTTTCAGCTCTATATTAACCGATTCCGAATGGCCTCCCGTTACAGGAACCCGTGCTGCCGTTGCCGTTAACGGTATGTCGGAATTTAATATTTTTTTCGTTTCGTAAACCAGTTTAAGCTCTTCGGTGGTATAGCCGTTTTGAACAAAACTGCCGGCATGAGGCAGTACATTCAGGTCGATAGCATGCGGATAAACTTTTTCAGCAGCCCGATTATCGCGTTCAGCCATTAGCTGTTCCACGGCTTTTGCTCCGCTGCCGGTAACCGATTGGTAGGTTGAAACAACCACTCGCTTAATACCGTAAGTTTTTTGCAACGGTGCTAATATCATCACCAGTTGAATGGTAGAGCAGTTGGGGTTGGCAATAATTTTATCTTTTTTGGTGAGGATGGATGCGTTAATTTCGGGAACAATCAGCGGAATGTTGTTATCCATGCGCCAGGCAGCAGAATTGTCGATGACCGTTGTTCCCGCTTTGGCAAAAACAGGTGCCCATTGTTTTGAAACCGTTGCCCCTGCCGAAAAAATAGCAATATCGGGTTTGGCTTCAACGGCCTCTTTAACGGAAATCACTTTTAATTTTTTACCATTGTAAAAAACAAATTTTCCTGTCGATTTATCCGAAGCCGCCGGTAAAAGAGCTTCTACCGGAAGGTCAAATTCTTCCAGTACCCGTATCATTTCGCTGCCCACTAAACCGGTGGCTCCTACAATGGCGACTTTGACGCTTTTCAATTTTATTTTTTTTGTTACCTTTAACAAACTTTTTTACGGCGCAAAATTACCAAAATAATGAAACAACTAATATTATTACTGATTTGGTTTCCTGTTGTGGTTACGGCTCAAATAACCGATGATTTTTCGGATGGCGATTTTACTCAAAACCCTGTCTGGACGGGAACCTCAGCAAATTTTGTGGTTAATACCGCGTTACAGCTGCAACTTAATGATACTTCAGCAGGGGTATCGTGGCTGTCAACCGCCAACTCAAAGGCTTTAAATTGCGAATGGCGGTTTTGGGTAAAACAGTCGTTTTCGCCCTCGGCCAACAACTACGGAAGGGTTTATTTGATAAGTAACAATCAAAATTTAAGTCAGCCGCTGCAGGGTTATTTTATTCAACTGGGTGAATCGGGCAGCAGCGATGCGGTTGAACTTTTCAGACAAGATGGCCAAACCGCAGCTTCGGTATGCCGCGGTACCGAAGGGTTGATAGCCTCTTCGTTTCATTTTGGTGTTAAAGTAATTCGCAGTGCAACAGGACACTGGGATATTTTAATCGATCGTGACAACAACGGGACTTATGTCGCGGAAGCTTCGGGCGAGGATGCCACCTGGCAAACCACTTCGTTTTTTGGTTTTTATACCAAATACACTTCCAGCAATGCCGATAATTTTTATTGGGATAACATTTATGCCGGAGAGGTTATTGTGGATACCCTTCCGCCGCAAGTGGAGTCGGTTACAGCCATTTCCGACTCTTCGTTAGCGGTTATTTTTAATGAGCCGGTAAAAGAGAGTACGGTTTTAACTTTGGAAAATTATAATGTTAATCAGGGAATTGGCGTACCAAAAGAGGTTGCTGTGCAAGGAGTTACGGTTACACTTGTTTTTCAAAAGAAATTTCAAAACGGAAGCTCGTACTTGTTAACCGTAAAAAATATTCAGGATTTGGCCGGCAATGTCATAATGTCCTCCGATGTAGGTTTTTCATGGTATCAGGCGGTGATGTTTGATGTGGTTTTTAACGAAATTTATCCCGATCCTTCTCCTTCCATTGGTTTGCCCGCCTACGAATACCTGGAACTTTACAACCGTACCGGTGCTGCCATTTCGCTTGACGGCTGGAAGCTGATAACGGGGACTTCGGAAAAAGATTTTCAAAATATAAGCATCAAGCCCGGAGGGTATCTTATTTTGGCTAAAAGCACTGCGGCTCACGATTTTGCCAATTTTGGCGATTTTTACGGATTCAGTAGTTTTTCGCTGCCCAATTCGGGGCAAACGCTTGTTTTAAAAAACCGGTCAGGCCAAATTATCAGTAGGGTAAGTTACACCAAAAGTTGGTATCATAATGCCGATAAAGCGGAGGGAGGATGGTCGATTGAGCAGATTAACCCCGACAATGTTTGTTCGGGCATCGACAACTGGCGTGCTTCCGAAAGCAGCTACGGCGGCACTCCCGGAGAAAAAAATTCGGTTTTTAATGCTGTGGTTCTGCTGCCGGATATCGACCATTTTGAATTAATGGGAACCGATATTTTGAGAATTTGGTTTAACCAGGCAATGGATGCCGCTGTTGTTGAAAACACAACGCTTTACACGGTTGATAATGGGGTTGGTTCGCCGTCGGCTGTTTATACCGATGCGGCTGACCCGCAAAAGGCAGAACTCTATTTCAGTACTCCTTTTACTACGGGATTGCTCTATCATCTGCAAATTGACAAAGCTGTTTCCAACTGTGCAGGTAATCATCCCGAAAAACCGCTTTTATTCTCCTTTGGAATCCCCGAAAATATTAAACCTTTTGATGTTGTTATCAACGAAATATTGTTTAACCCGTTGGGCGACGGGGTGGATTATGTTGAACTGTACAATCGCTCGGAAAAGGTTATCGACTTAAGCCGGTGTAAACTAGGTTCGGTAAGGATTTCACCGCCCAACCCGCCTGACACGACCTTTTATGCTGTGGCCCAAGAGCAGTTGCTGTTTATGCCTTCAGGATATTTGGTGCTTACTAAATCGCCCGAAAAGGTACAAGAACAATATTTTACAGCTAACGCCGATGCTTTTCGACAGGTTAATCCGTTTCCATCGTATAATAATGATGGCGGAACGGCAATTTTATCTACTGCGGATGACACCATTATTGATGCTTTTACTTATAATGAAAGCATGCAATATCCGTTGTTAAACTATGTAGATGGTGTGGCACTGGAACGTATCAACCCCAAAGCTCTTACTAACGACCCCAACAACTGGCATTCGGCTGCCGAAAGTGTGGGCTTTGGAACGCCCGGATATAAAAATTCGCAATGGATTAATCCGGATGAACCGGATGATGAAATAGCCGTGGAACCCGAAATATTTTCGCCCGACAACGATGGTATTGACGATGTAATCAACATCAGTTACCGTTTTAACAAACCCGGATACAACATTAAAATTCTGATTTACGACCAAAATGGACGAATTGTTAAACATCTTATTGATAATGAATTGTCTGGAACTTCGGGCTCCATAAGCTGGGATGGTATTACCGACGACAACACCAAAGCACAAGTGGGGATTTACATTTTTTATATCAGAGTTTTCGACTTGGACGGCAACATTAAAAGCTGGAAAAAAACCGGAGTGCTGGGCACGAAATGGTGAGGAGGAGTGGTTGATGTTACAATTCACAATAAAAAGTCAAAATAAAACAATGCCTGATATTACCCATGTTGCTATCTTTGTTGCATGGCATTTTATTTTACCATTTTAATTTCAGTTGCAGCCGTTGTTGTTTTTTTGTTAATGCTTTGGGCATCTTTGGTGTCCATAAAAGAAAAAGAACCCCGTGCTGCTAAAATATTTTTTTCGACTGCACTTATTTTGCCAATGATTTTAATGACCCCATTTTATTTTAACAGCCTTTATATTTCCTATTTTATTGTTTTATTGATAGTTGGATCGGTATTAACGGGTTTGATAATGTTGTTACCGGCAGGAAATAAAAAATCGTGGCATCATCCCGTACCGGTAAAACGTATTGATGAACGTGATACCATGTTTTCGCGCAACGAACTTGTCAGGGGCAGTCAAGACTATAAAGATTACTACGCCAATCGTCGTGACAAAGAAAAATCAGATTTAATTTTTCGCTCCAAACCGGGCTTAATGTCGGAGGGTTCCACGCAATATAACCCGTTTCATTATGCCTCGGCCGATGCAAGTTTTGATACGGTAGCCCTGTTCAAGAAGGCGGTGGACGGGCCGGCAGCCCTCGGAAAAACAGTAGTAGATGCCGGTAAGATAACACAGTACATTAAATCGTGGAGCAAAAAACTGGGGGCGGTTGATACGGGTGTTACTTTGCTGAAAGAATATCACCTGTACAGTGTGGGAGGAAGAGCGGAAAGAAGAAATATTCCTGTTAAAAAGAGGCATAAATATGCCATTGCTTTTACTGTTGAAATGAATCGTGAGATGATGCAAACGGCACCTGCATCAACAGTTATTATGGAGTCGTCGCAACAATATCTCGAAGCCGGCAGAGTAGCTATGCAGATAGCGGCTTTTATTCGTAAACTGGGTTATGAGGCCAGAGCACATATCGACGGCAATTATCAAGTGGTTTGTCCGTTGGTGGCACGCGATGCAGGACTTGGCGAGTTGGGTCGTATGGGACTTTTGATGACACCAAAGCTGGGGCCAAGGGTTAGAATAGGAGTTGTTACCACCAATATACCGCTGATTGTTGATAAGCCCCTGCATGAATACGCTTTTATCGACTTTTGCATAAAGTGTAAAAAGTGTGCCGATGCCTGTCCCTCAAAAGCTATTTCGTTTGAAAATATTCAGCAAGTTGACGGAGTAAAACGGTGGCAAATTAAACAGGAGTTGTGTTTTAATTATTGGAGTGTTATTGGTACCGATTGCGGCCGGTGTATAGCTGTTTGTCCCTTTTCGCACCCCGATAATATGTTACACAACATAGTTCGTTCAGGTATTAAGCAGTCGGCATTGTTTAGAATCGCAGCCCTTAAACTTGACGATTTAATTTACGGAAGGAAACCGAAACCTGCTCCAAAACCCGGATGGTTGGAATCTGTTTAATCAAAATGTTTTTGAAATCTGTATTTTTTAGTTACCGGTTACCCAAAATATTTCAGCTAAATAATCCTCTTTATATTGATCAACCCATCCGCCAACGGCTGCATTAATTTTATTTTGAGCCATTAACATGTCAATATGTTGTAAAATCACGGCTTCGTCGTACTCCTTATTTATAAAAAAAGCATTTTCACCTTTAAACTTATGTTTAATACAAATTTCACCAATCATTATGTTAGGAAGGGTGTAAACAAAAACTGCAGGGCTTGGAAAAAAAGCCGAGTCGGATTTAACCGTATTCCAATGGTTTATATCGGTAACCAATGTTGAATGAGCATTTGAAAGTACTATTCCCACCATTTCAGGATCATAGTTTTTATGAGGTTCATCCATCAAAAGTACTTCGGTTGCCAACATTGCCAGTTTGCTTATTTCATCCATTTTGTAAAACTTGGGGTATTTTACCCCGAGATGTTTCCACGACGTTTTAAGAAATTCTTTTAGCGTAAGCTCCCGGTCGGTTTTAAAAAACAGATTTCCATTTTTAAATATGCTGTTTTTTCGGATGGTTATACGGTTACCTTTTTTACTCATATTGCTTCCTTTTTAACAATTAAGGCGGCGTTACTGCCTCCAAATCCGGAAGCCATTTTAAGAGCGGTGTTCAGCTCTTTTTTTTCGGTACGGGAAACAATATTCAGCGGTTGTACGGTTCCCGGCTCCGAAAATCCTTTGGTTTTAATCAGGGTATTGTTTTGCATTTCCCATAACATGGCAACCGTTTCGATAACTCCGGCGGCTCCCAACGTATGTCCCCAAAACCCCTTTAAACTGTTAACGGGAACCTTGTTTAAATTATGGCGGTTCAGTGCAATACTTTCCATGTCGTCGTTATACGGAGTTGCCGTACCATGGGCTGAAATATGGTCGATAAGTGATGTTTTTAAATCGGCTTCTTTCAATGCTTTATCAATGGCAATAAAGGAGCCCTCACCTGTACGCGACGGCCCTGAAATATGGTTGGCATCGTTGGCGGTGGCTCCTCCTGCAAAAATTAAAGCCGGTTTTTGTTTGGGCGGATGAACCGACAAAACAACAGTACCTGCAGCTTCGCCAAGCGACAGTCCGTCACGACGGGCATCAAAAGGTTTGCAGGGTTGTGCGCTTAACGAATGAAACGACATAAACCCACTCAGCACAAACCTGCTGATAAAGTCGCCTCCTGCTACCACCGCATTTTCAAACAGCCCGTTTTTAAGCAGCATGGCAGCGCTGTTAATGGCCAACACACCCGAAATACAGGCGTTGGATATTACCCTGACTTTGTTTGGATTACCAAAATATGTTGCTAAAACTTCACCCGTTTTCCACAGATAAACGCTGTCGGAACCATATCTTTCAGCCTCTGTTTTGTCCAGCAGATTAATGTTGCCTTTGGTGGTTGAAAGAAAGATGACGGTTTTTTGGGAGCGGATGTTAACCCCGCTGCTTTTTAAAGCATCTTTTATCGAAATTATCAACATTTTTTCCAAAAAAGTGTAATTGTTGCCGGGCAAAAGAGCGTTAACTTTTGGGTGGTCAACCATTGAGGCTATAAAAGGTTCGGGATATAACAAAGCATCCGCTGTTTTTTTAATGCCGGTTTCTCCCTGTATAAGCCGGTTAAAGTTTTCTTGTGATGAAAACCCCAACGATGAAATAATATTGTCGCCTGTAAAATATACCCTTTTCATTACGCTTCAAATCCCATTTTTCTTTTCCATTGCAGTGCAAATTCAGGAGGGTAGAGCAGCATTTCGTAATCGAGGCCTATAAAAACCTGGGTTGTGGTAGCGGTGGCAACCAGCTCGTTGTTATCTTTACGGAAGATACGATATTTAAAAACCAGTTTAGCTGCTTTTTGGTCAACATACTCTGTTTCCACCACAATGGTTTCGCCGTATTTTACCTGCCGTTTAAAGCTAATATCCATGTTTACAACAGGTGCCATAACATGGTTTGAATAAATATCGAGGTAAGAGATGCCAAACCTTTTACCAAACGACTCCCGTCCCTCTTCCAAATATTTTACATAATTACCATGCCACACAATGGCCATCGAATCTACTTCGCTAAACCTGATGGTAATTTCTCTTCTGTCGATGAGTCGTTTGCTCATAAAAACTTTTTTATGGGGACAAAGTTACGGCAAAATAGCGAACAATTATTTTTACCTGTTGCGGGCTTTAATGCAATCAGGGTTTTAAATTAATGGCACGTATCAGCAATGCTGCACCGATAATTGCAAAGCCAATTAAGGTTATGACAAGCAGGCGAATATCGGATGTAATAAAACAAAAATAGAAAACCGCATGGAAAAAAGTTGCCAAAAGCAGGCCTGTGGAGTCATCGATAAAGCTGTTTTTACGTGTGATGCCCATACCCACAAAATATCCTAAAACAATGGCAAAAGCCAGTGTTCCAAAGGGATAAATCCACAGGAAAAGCTCTAAACTGCGCACCTTGTCGGTACCGATAATTCCAAATGAAAACAAAAGGGCAGCCACCGTAGCAAATCCCAATCCCACTAAAAAGGAATAAATAATCCCGTCGAGCGGATCGTTAATGAGCTGTTTTTTTATAAAGGCGTATCGCAGCACCAAAAACTTACCGAGTTCCGAAGCAAAGGCAATTCCGATAAAAACATAAGCGGCTGTACGGCGCATATTTCGCAAAACTCCATGCCACCGGTACTCAAAAGCGTAATCGGAAGCTATTAGTACAACCACTGCAACAGCACCCAAAACAATTGCCGTGTTAATGTTTTTCCAGTTTTTAATTGAAAATTTAAACTTTAAATAAAGCATTAGCAGTACTAACAATACGGGAGAAAGTAATAAGGGTATATAAGCAGTCATGATAATAAATTGTTGGTTTTTACATTTAAGGTTTCAAATATAAGAATTGTTTGTAATTTTAACCGTTATTTAAAAATAATTTTATCATGAGCAAAATAATCATTAAAAAGCTTTCGAAAGAGGAGCTTAACGACAAAGGTGTTTTTTCGTGGCCGGTATGGTCAAAAGAGGTATCGCGGTTCGACTGGACCTATTCGGGAGAAGAACACTGTTATATTTTGGAAGGAGAATTTAATGTGGAAACCGATGAAGGAACTTTTAGCATTAAACCCGGCGATTATGTTATTTTTAAAGACGGGTTAAAATGCGTTTGGGATATTAAAAAACCTGTTAAAAAACATTATAATTTTTATTAATCGGATGAGTAAAAACGGGGATGGTGAGCTAATAGCAGGAAGGATAATGCGCTCAACGGGAAGCTGGTACACGGTATTGACCGGCAGCGGGGAGGTGTATCAGTGTAAACTTAAAGGACGGTTTCGTATGGATGGCATTCGTACCACCAATCCTGTTGCCGTGGGCGATAATGTGGCAATTTTGATAAGTAAAGAGGACAAAACCGGAGTAATAAAAAAAATTTTTGAACGGAATAATTATGTTATTCGAAAGGCTACTAAACTGTCGAAAGCCGCACACATTATTGCTTCAAATCTTGATCAGGCTGTTCTTATTACCTCTTTGGTAAAGCCACGCACATCAACCGGTTTTATCGATCGTTTTTTGGTTACCACCGAGGCTTATCACATTCCCACCATCATTGTTTTTAACAAATACGACCTGTATGATGATGCTTTAAAAGATAAGCTTGACAGCTATATCAGGGTATATACCGGTGCCGGTTATACCTGCCTTGTAACTTCGGCCAAACAAAATTACGGGCTGGCTGAATTAAAAAATTTACTCAACGGCAAAACCAGTTTACTTTCCGGGCATTCGGGAGTGGGCAAATCGGCATTGATAAATAAAATTGATCCGGCGTTAAATCTGAAAGAGGGAGAGCTTTCGATAATGCACGAAAAAGGAAAACATACCACCACTTTTGCCGAGATGTTTCCGTTATCGGTTAACGGTTTTATTATCGACACTCCCGGCATTAAAGAGTTTGGGCTGGTAGGTTTTGATGCCCATGAGCTGGGGCAGCGGATTCCGGAAATACGTCAAAGGATGAGTCGGTGCAGGTTTAACAACTGTATTCATGTTAAAGAGCCCGGCTGTGCTGTTGTTGACGCTGTTGAGAAGGGCGAAGTGGCACGGTTCAGGTATGTTAATTATCTTCGTATGCTGGAGGATGTTAAATAAAACAATAATGTGTAGTCAGTTAAACTATCGATAAAAAACATGATAAAAATAATGCCAACAATTTATTTCTTTGTAAACATTCACTAAATATTTGAGTTAAGAATTATACAATTGAAAATACGCTTTCTTATTCCGGTGGAGAGAGGATAATATTAGAACATATCACAATGCACAAGCCATGGAAGAATTGTTAAAACAACTATTAAATTCAGTTACTGAAACGGAAATTTTAGAGATTAAAGAGGCTAAAAACCAATATGATATTAATAAGTTGGGTAAATATTTTTCTGCACTCAGTAATGAGGCTAATTTATTAGGTGAAAGCAGAGCCTGGCTGCTTTTCGGCATTAAAAATAACAAGAGGATTATTGGTACTAATATTTCAGATAAACAAATAAATGAATACAAACATGAGATAGCCAATAACACTTCTTTTTCATTGAGTTTTGTAAATGTAAACAGGGTTGAGACTTCGAAAGGTACGGTGCTTATGTTTGAAATTCCGGCTGCGCCCCAAGGAATGCCAATATCATGGAAAGGCCATTATTATGCTCGCAATGGAGAGAGCTTAACGAGTTTAAATATCGAAAAAATTGAACGTATTCGTAAACAAAATATAAAAACCGATTGGAGTGCACAAATAGTTAAAGGTGCCAGCATTAATGATTTATCACAGGAAGCAATACAAAAGGCTAAAGACCAGTTTGTCGAAAAAAAACCAAAACTAAAAAATACTATTGCAACATGGGATGATATTACATTTTTAAATAAAGCTAAAGTTTGTATCAATGGAAAAATAACTAATACGGCTATTTTATTACTTGGAAAACCTGAGTCGGAGCATTTTATTAATCCGGCTACAGCCAAAATTACTTGGATATTGAAAGATAGAGATAATATTGAAAAAGATTACGTTCATTTTACGTGTCCTCTTTTTTTGGAAGTTGAAAATGTTTATTCCAAAATCAGAAACCTGAAATATCGCTATCTACAAAGTGGTACATTGTTTCCTGGTGAAGTGGACCAATTTGATCCTTACATTATTCGTGAGGCTGTTAATAATTGTATTGCGCATCAGGATTATACTTTAAGAGGAAAAATAAATGTGGTAGAAAGAGAGGATGGTATTTTGACTTTTGTGAATTCCGGCAGTTTTATTCCCGGAAGTGTTGAAAAAGTTGTTGAAGCCGATGCTCCGGAGACAGAATATCGTAATCCTTTTTTGGCAAATGCCATGGTTAACCTAAATATGATAGATACTATTGGCAGTGGGATAAAAAAGATGTTTGTTATTCAGAAGAATAAATTTTTTCCTCTACCCGATTATGATTTCGCAAACAATAAAGTCAAGGTTCAAATTGTTGGCAAAGTTGTAGATGTAAATTATGCGCATAAACTTGCACAGGGAAAGGATCTTAGTTTACAAGAAATAATTCTTTTAGATAAAGTGGCAAAGCATAAAAGTTTGCTTGATATTGAAATTAAAGAATTGAAACGCAAGAAATTAATTGAAGGCAGGAAACCCAATTTTTATATTGCTTCATCCGTTGCAAACATTACAGGAGAGCAAGCATCTTATATTAAACAAAGAGGTATTGATAATGAATATTGCCAAAAAATAATTGTTGATTATTTAAAAAAGTTTAAAAAAGGCAATAAATCAGATTTTGAAAAGATACTTTTGGATAAATTGCCTGATATTTTAAATATTAAACAGAAGAAAACCAAAATAAAAAACAACCTCCAAATTCTTAGAAGACAGGGTATTATTAAACCGGTAGGTAAAGTATGGATAATGTCTAAAACAAAATAAATTTAGACATTTTATACAAATTTTTATACATTTTTCAACGATAAAGATATCTAAAAAACACATAATCAAAACTTTATAATTTAATGATTAACTAAATATTTAGACATTTAAAAATTATAATAAGTCTGATGTTGTAAACGTAAAAAATTACCATTAATCCAATCCAATTACCCAAATAATTCTCAAATAACTTTCGTTGCTCATTAATTATTACCTTTGTGTTTAAATACCATTATTGTGACGGCACAAGATTTAATATCCGACGGCATTATGCCGTTAAAAACTTCCGACACCGGAAAAACAGCTTTAAGCTGGATGGAAGACTATAAACTGTCGCATCTGCCCATTGTTAATAACGAGGAATTTTTAGGGCTGATTTCGGAAATGGATATTTATGCGCTTAATAATTTTGACACCCCTCTGGGCAATCATACCCTGTCGCTTAAAAATCCGTACGTTTATACTTATCAGCATGTTTTTGATGTGCTCAAACAGGTAAATACCCTGGAGCTGACACTTATTCCCGTTTTGGATGAAAAACAGCGCTACAAAGGCTGTATCACATTGCAAAAACTGTTGGCAAAAACCGCTGAAATGCTTTCGCTTGACAATCCAGGCGGGTTGATATTTTTAGAGATGAGCATTAACGACTACAGCCTTACCGAAATTGCCAATATTGTGGAGTCCAATGATGTAAAAATTCTTAACAGTGTTGTAATTAATCAGCCCGAATCAACCAGAATAGATGTAGTACTTAAACTAAACACCACAGAAATACAACGTGTTATACAAACATTTGAACGTTACGATTATCTGGTGAAGGCCGTTATTGATGAAAAATACGACGAAAATAATTTACGCGACAACTACGATTCGTTGATGAAATACCTCAATATATGATCGCAAGATGGACAGCTGCCTTTTTGTTGTTGATAACTGTTGCTGCTTTGGGACAAACCCCGGTTGCCGTTCAATCCGATTCGTTACTCGTTGTGGGTAAAATATCCATTTCGGGAAATAAAATTACCCGCCATAACATTATCACCCGTGAGTTGGAATTTTCCGAAGGCGACACCCTTTCGCAAACAGAATTTAGTAAGAAAGTTAAAAAAAGCCGTGAAAACCTGATGAACCGCTCGCTTTTTAATTTTGTTACCTTTTTGGTTAACGATTCGGCAAACCGCCAAAATATTAAAATCGATCTTGTTGAAAGATGGTATATCTGGCCTATTCCGGTTTTTGATTTTGCCGGCCGAAATATTAATGTGTGGTGGGAAACCAAAGATTTTAGCCGGTTAAACTACGGCATCGATTTGCGGGTAGATAATTTCAGGGGACGCATGGAGGTATTGCATATTATTTTACAAGCCGGATACGACAAGGCTGCCATTGCCCGATGGGAAATACCTTATATTAATAAAAAACAAAAGTTAGGATTTTCGGTGGCGGCCGGTATTGTTTACAACCGGCAAATAAACTACATCAATTACAACAACAAACCGGTTTACCACGGTTTTGAAAACGAATATGCCAAAAAAAAATATTTCACTGAATTGGGATTTTCGTATCGTGCCAGCTATAATTCGTTTCATAATTTATTGCTCACTTACAACAACTTATGGTTTAACGACTCATTACTGATTATGAACCCTCACTTAACGTACGGCGCCGGCCATTATAATTATCTGGAGCTTTTTTATAAATATAAACTCGATTTTCGCGATTATGCTCCCTATCCTTTAAACGGATATTATTTTGATGCTCAGTTTACACAAACCGGATTCGGCCTTTTCAGCCAAATGAATTTTACCTCCGTTGAGTTTAATTTCGACCAATATTTCCCCATTTACAAACGGTTTTATTTTGCTTACCGGCTGGCAGCCCTGTTTACCAACAAAAACAAGTTTCAGCCCTATATGGTCAGTCAGGGAATTGAGTTGGGCGATTTTGACATGAGAGGGTACGAATTGTTTGTTGTAAACGGCCAGGAACTGGGGATGCTTAAATCAAATGTAAAGTTTGAAATTATTCCCATGAAGACGCATCGTATCAAATGGATTAAAAGCGAAAAGTTCGGCAGGGTGTTTTATGCGCTCTATGCCAACCTGTTTTTTGATGCCGGCTATGCCTTTGACAAACAAACGGAACAGATTAACCCGCTGGGAAATCAGTTGTTATGGAGTACCGGCCTCGGTGTTGATTTTGTTACTTTTTACGACCTTGTTTTTCGCTTGGAATATTCGGTTAACAAGCAAAAAAACAGTGGTTTTTATGTGGCATTGGTCGCCCCTATCTGATTGTTATTTTCAATAAAAAAAACTTGGCAAAAATAGTTTACCTGTTTTTTTTGGCCCAGCTGTCGCGCAACGGTACCGTCCGGTTAAAAACAAGTTTATTTTTAATGCTGACGGGGTCAACACAAAAATATCCGAGACGCTGAAACTGAAATTTATCGCCGGGTTTGGCTTGAGCAAGCCAGGGTTCCAATTTGCAGTTGTTTAATAAATTCAGCGACTGCGGGTTTAAAAATTCTTTAAACGCTTTATCTTTATGGCCATCGGGGTCTTCATCAACAAAAAGCCTGTCGTAAAGCCTTACCTCGGCATCAATGGCATGTTTTACCGAAACCCAATGCAGGGTGCCTTTTACCTTACGACTTACACCGCTGCCGCTTTTACTTTCGGGGTCGTAGGTGCAATAAATTTCGGTAATGTTACCGTTGTCATCCTTTTTATAATCGTGACACTTAATGATATAGGCACCTTTTAACCGTACTTCGCGGCCGGGGCCTAAGCGGAAGAATTTTTTGGGAGGATCTTCCATAAAATCGTTGTGTTCGATGTAAATTTCACGGCCAAAAGGAAGTTTTCTGCTTCCCGAATTTTCATCTTCAGGGTTGTTAATAAGTTCAACCTCTTCGGTTTTATTTTCCGGATAGTTTGTTAAAACAACTTTAACAGGATTTAAAACCGCCATTACGCGGGTGGTAATTTTATTAAGATGTTCGCGAACCGAAAACTCCAGTAATCCCACGTCAATAACATTGTCGCGCTTGGCAACACCAATTCTGTCGGCAAAATTCCTGATGGATTCGGGGGTATAACCTCTACGTCGCAGGCCCGAAATAGTCGGCATCCGGGGGTCATCCCAACCGTTAACAATGCCTTCTTCCACCAGTTGTAACAGCTTTCGTTTACTCATAACCGTGTAGCTGAGGTTAAGACGGGCAAACTCTATTTGTCGCGGACGATATTTTCCATCTGTTATTTGGTTTAAAAACCAGTCGTAAAGGGGGCGGTGTATTTCAAATTCCAGCGTACACAACGAGTGGGTTATGCCTTCGATAAAATCCGACTGTCCGTGAGCCCAGTCGTACATAGGGTAAATATTCCATTTGTTACCGGTGCGGTGGTGTTCGCTGTGTAAAATACGATACATGATGGGATCGCGCATGTGCATATTGGGCGAGGTCATATCTATTTTTGCCCGTAACACTTTAGATCCGTCTTCAAATTCACCCTCTTTCATCCGTTTAAAAATATCGAGGTTTTCTTCAACAGGACGGTTCCGGTACGGACTTTCAATACCCGGTCGGGTAGGCACGCCCTTTTGTTCGCTGATGACTTCCTGCGATTGTTCATCAACATAAGCTTTGCCTTCTTTAATCAGTTTAACAGCCCACTCGTAGAGCTTGTCAAAATAATCAGAAGCATAGTAGGGGCCTTCATCCCATTTAAAACCAAGCCATTGTATATCTTCTTTGATGGAATCAACATATTCAACATCTTCTTTAACAGGATTGGTGTCATCAAAGCGGAGGTTACATTTTCCATTATATTGTTGTGCAAGCCCAAAATTCAGACAGATAGATTTGGCATGGCCAATATGCAGATATCCGTTGGGCTCGGGAGGAAAGCGCAAATGAATTTTACTGTCGTGCTTTTTGTTTTTTATATCCTCCTCAATAATGGATTCAATAAAATTTAAGGATTTCTTTTCTTTTTCCGGAGTTTCCATCATGTAAATTAAAAGTTTAAGAATGCAAAAATAGTCAGATTTGGCAGACCTTGTGAAATTTATAAAATAAATATATCGGGTTGCAGGGCCATTGGTGAAAGGAGAAAAAAAGTTAAGCGTTAAGAGTGGGGGGTAAAATCATCGCAACATATTTACATTATACCAAACGTAGAAACCATTCACGAATGGTTTCGTGCACACCAACCGCAAGCCGTTTTGTTATCATCGGCAGGATTACAAATCCTGCCGAGCTTGCTGTTTCCTCTAAAAAGCCCTCCCATCCCTTTAAATACAGGGCGTAGCTGCGCGCAGGCCTCCCGAAACGGCGGGGTCGGGGCGGTGTGAATGGCAAAAG
>CAYVWX010000003.1:0-35881 GCA_964455635.1 uncultured Lentimicrobiaceae bacterium
ATAGAAACCGCTGTTAAGCGGTTTTTTTTTACCTGCATAAAAACAACCAATACCATAGCTTTTGAACAGAGTTACTAATCCCGTTAAGCTTTTTGTGGTTAATTTCAATTTGAGCTAAAATTTTTACCATACAGCCTGCCGTCATTTGTACACTTACTGTATGACCAATTAAACAGACGGCAACCCAAGAACGGGAAGATTGGTTGCAAAAAAATCGTCTTTATGAATTCCACGGCTGAAAAGCAGTTTAAAAGGGTTTGTTTTGTGCGCTACAAAGGCAATAAGATCTATTTCGTTACGACTGATTACAGTATTTAAGGTTGTACCGGTATTGTTGTCGTCGTTAACCATCATAAATCTGATTTTTTCGTCAAGGCGTTCTTTTTCAAAAACCTTTTCAAGCTTCTGCATTGTTGCCGTATCCTTATCCGATTTTCTGAAATGTACCACATAAAAAGTAAAGTGGTGATGACTGAAAAGCTGAATCATCGTTTTAACAGAAGCAATATCCTTATCAATATCATCCAGCTTTGTTGAGTATAAAACATTTTTAAACCTAAAAGAGGTATAGCTGACCGGCACGGCGATAACAGGTACAGGAGTTCGTCCCATAATTTTTAAGGCCATGCTTCCTTCCAGCGGACTTTTGTTGCCTGTTCCTGAAGTTGACATAACAATTCCATCAGAATTAATCTCTTCGCAAACATCCTCCACAAGCCACTCGGGGTCACCCGAAATCATAAATTTGTTCACGGTAAAATTGGCATATCCCTTTTCGGCAATATAGTCTTCAACCTGCTTTTTCAGCCTGGCCATGTTTGTTTCGGCCAGTTCTTTAAGCTCCTCCGCAAATTCGATAGAGATAATGGGTGCCGCCATCATTCCATCGGGGTCGGTAGAAGGGTTATAAAAGGTCTGATCGATGATAACATGAAAAAGCCAAAGAGAAACAGGTTCTTTTTTGGTAGCTATTTCAATGGCATAACGACAAGAATTAAAAGAACTCTCGCTAAAATCGACAGGAATTAAGATTCGTTTCATAAAAATAGTTTTTAGGCCTTAAAGATACTAAATTTTTAAAAACCAAGCAAGAGTCCGGCAGCGCCAATAAACAGCCCCACAACAACATTGATAATTTTAACAATGGTAAATGCCTTTGGCGATTCGGCAATAAGCGGGAGGCTTCCATGTCCATCCTGAACAATTGAATTGGCCAGTAATATGCTAAAAGGCAGGGTACCTGCAGCAAACATAATTACAAAAATAAAATGCGGCCCCGATTCGGGAATAATACCAATTAATACAGCTATCAGTAAAACCATCCAAATATTATCTTTTACCAGATGACTTAAATCGTAATACTGATTTAAGTAATGGAAAACCATCAGAGTACCAAAACTCCATAAAAATATTTTAAGCAGATGTTTTTTTAAAACGTGCCCCCACAAATGTTGCTCAAGGAAATGGTCGTTTACCGACAGCAGCGTAATCATGGCAAAACCAAGAACAACCAAAAAAGTAATTTTAATCCATTCGGGATCGCCGTGATGATGCACCTGTTCATTGAGGTTTAAAATATGATTGATGGATATATCATGATGACTTTGCCCGAATACAAGCCATAAAATCATTACAACAATTGAAAGTATTAAAATAAACCGGGTTTTTTTAAGATGTGTTAGCTGATATAAAATGGTTTCTTTATCAAAACAAACACAATCGGGTGTGTTGTGCAGATGAAAATGTTTTTCGGAAAGTTTAAAAGTAAATCTGTTTTTAAAAATTATTTGTACGGCAAACCCGGCAGCAACTGCTATGATAAAAATCACCAAATGCAGTATTAATGCCTGCCGTGGAATGGTTGAAAACATCAAAAACGCTTCATCGCCCGAAGTGGCAATCATGGTGCTTACCAGCGCTCCCAACCCTATAATGTTGTGGATGTACAGCGAAACAGCCGTATAAGCACCCAAACAACCCGGAACAATACCCAATACCGCACCCAATAGAATTTGTTTCCAGACTTTGGTTTTCAGCCCTTTACTCCACATTCCTTTTGTTAACACATTCAAATATTCAATGATTAGCATCATTGAAAGGACAAAAAACGTAATGGTTAACGATTGTTTTAAAATATCGAATACGGCATTCATAAACTGCAAATTTTCCTTACAAAAATAGTCTATATTTAAACGCACCACAGCCCATTTAAATTAAGTTGCGTATAAAATTTACTTCTGTTTTACCGTTCTTATTTAAAATGGATTAAAAATATCATAAAATTTCGGTTTATATTGCTACAATGAGTAATTTTGGTATTTAAATACTTAAAAAATTTTATGGGTAAGGTTGTTAATATTTCCGAGGCAGCATCCATAGGACTGCACTCGATGGTTTTAATTACGCAAACAAAAGGACAGATCAATGTAAATGAAATTGCTGAAAGAACCGCCAGCTCAAAGTTTCATATTGCCAAGATATTACAAAAACTTGTAAAGGGTAATTATTTAGTCTCGCAACGGGGGCCATCGGGTGGTTTTATGTTGGCAAAGCCTCCTGAAACCATCTCGTTATTAAATATATATGAGTGTATTGAGGGAGAAATTAACTTGTCGGAATGTCCCATAAACCGACCTACCTGCCCGTTCAGCCGGTGTATATTTGGTAAACTTACCATTAACATGACACGTGATTTTAGAGATTATCTTAGTTCAAAAATGTTAAGTGATTTTGTTAATTATTGATTTCAGATTATGAGAGTGGCCATTCCAACCAACGACAAAGAGAATATTTTTAAGCGAACCGGCAGAGCCAACGGATTTCTTATAGCCGATGTTGCAAACAGCGATTATACGGTAAAGGATTATCGCCCCAATACGCATTCGCATCATCACCATCATGGCCACGATGAGCATCATGAGCAAGGCCATTCGCATAAAGAAATAGTAAACGCTTTAAGCGACTGTAACTATTTGATTGTAAATATGATTGGTAAGCATTTTGGCAGTGATCTGAAGCCTGCCGGCATTAAAGTTTTTAAAACCGACAAAACATCCGTTAAAGATGCCATGGATGATTTTATTAAAAAAAATTACCTGACTTGTAGAATTTAAAACGTAACAATTACAGCGCCAATAATATTTATCCCCGGAGCCGTAATACCGGATGAATAGGCACGATATCTTTTATCCAAAATATTTTCTATTCCCAGCGTCAGCATTAAATTTTCATTAAGAGCATAGCTGCTTCTTACGTTTAATGTATTCCACGCAGGCGCATAGGGATTACCATTTTCATCGGGTGCGTAAAGGTGTGTTTTATTTCGCTCGGAGGGTGCAAGATTCGCATAGGCTATTTTGCCGTTATACACCGATTCAAGTTCAATGCGGAGTTTTTTATACTCAAAACGCAAAGCGGCACGGGCAAAAAACGGTGATACATGTTGCAGGGCAAAACCTTCATCATCAAATCCTTTTATATAGTTGGCGCTGATATTTAGCGCAAAATAACGGTTTAACTGTGCCGAGAACACAGTGCTGACGCCAAAAATATTGGCAAAACCTGCATTTACTATAGCCTGAACCTTACTCATCTCGCCATCGTAGATAATTGAATCGGATCCATTGAGGGTAAAATTTCGACGAACCATGGCATGGTACAAAAAACTGTAAAAGGCGGTTGCTTCCAACCGCACCTTTTCATGGAATGTTTTTTCCACGGTAAAATCGACGTTGTACAAATACTCCGGTTTTAAATTGTTGTTGGGAACCACCACGCTTCCCGGCTCCGAATCAAAAACTTTGGCTACATCATCCAAATTGGGCGCCCGGTATCCTGATGAAAGATTTAAACTGAGTTTCCATTGATTGCTGTGAAATACAATACCCGTATTACCTGTAATTGCGCCATTATTCAGGGTTATGGAAGTGTATGGCAGATGATATTGCGATGTGTCGGTAAACAGTGCATTCAGATAAAACCACGAGGTGCGTAAACCTACCTGAAAAGTAAAATTATCGTTATCAAAGTTTTTTTTATAGGTTAGATAGAGTCCGCCTGAAAAATATCCGGTACCGCCATCGGGATAACGGGTAGCGGCAGAGACTTTTTCGTCCGTAAAAATATTTTTTTTCTCACCTGTTGAGGTTACGTGGTTAAAAACACCTTCCAAACCATAGTAAAGATATTGGTTTTGGCCAAGGGCTTTATCCATATTGATGTTGACAGAGGTTGCCAAAACTTTTTCAACCCGCCGTCGCAGCCATTTATTTCCAAATTTACGATCGTTGCGTCCTTCAGCAACCTGCTGAAAAGCTATGGTTGTTTTAAGATTATCCCAAAACCATGTTTTATGGTGATTCAGATATTGCATACTAATCATGCTCCATCGCTGAGGCCTGTAATACCATCGGGCATATTTTAACGAACCGCCTTTTTTTTGTATAAGCCTGTCGTAACGCGGCACATCGGAAGTTCCGGAATAATAAAAGTTTAACGTTAACCATGAAAGGTTGTTAATGTTAAACCTTATTTTTTGTGTTACATTCAGCTGTCTGTAGCCCGTAAATTTCTCTATCAAAGGGTTTGAGCTGTTTACAACGGTATCTTTACCATCCTTTGTATCAACATATTGAGGCCTTAAATAAAAGTTGTTTCCCCGCGAGCCCATCCTAAGGTCGTTAAATCCCGAATAGTTAATCATGGTTAAAAATGCCCATTTGTTATTGGCCATGTTTAAACTTATGTTGCCTGTTTTTTCAAAGGCAGCCGAAGCTGAGCGAACCAAAAATCTACCACTGATTTTCCACTTTTCGCTGTTATTTTGAACGGGCGTTTTCAGATGAATATCCATCACACCTCCGAGAGCATCGCTACCATAAAGATTGGTGCCGGGTCCGAAAATAATTTCGGCACTTTTTACACTGTTTACGTCGGCCTGAAGTATATTTTGAAGGTTCCCACTTCGATAAATGGCATTGTTCATGCGAACACCATCCAGCACAAACAAAATTTTATTGGCTGCAAATCCCCGTATCATCGGACTACCGCCTCCCAACTGACTTTTTTGAACAAATACGTAACCGCTTTTTGCCATCATATCGGCCGAGGTAGCAGGATTTTCAAAAACAATGTCTTTGCTCTTAATCACTTCTATTTTGTTGGGAACCTCTTTCCGGTTTACCTCCCAGCTGTTTGATGAGACTACTATCTCCTCCAGGTCAATGAGCCTTTCGTTTAGCCCAATCCGGAAATTATGTTTACGAATGTGCTCGAAACTCAAAGTAAGGGAGTAGTAGGAAGGATGCTGAAAAATAATCCGTTCCGGCTTTTTAAAAGTCTTAAGGTTGGCCTTTCCGGCTTTGTCAGTAACCGTTGAAACCGTTTCCGATTGATTGTAAAGCAATACGTCAGGTACGGGTTTTCCGGTTTGTTCGTCATAAACGGTGATGCTTTGTGCAGACAAATGCAACGGGACCAGCATTAGCAGCCACAAAACAAAATTGAAGAAAACCTTCATCGCCATTATTGTTAAGAGCTATTTTTTATATTTACCCCGCTGTTTGGCAGCCTCTTCAAGTCTTTTTGTAAATGCTGATTTCTTTTTAGGAGCCTTTTTTTTGTTGGCTTCAATTTTTAACCGCAATTTATCTTCATCAACCATTACCCTAAAGGCATACATCTGTAAGAAAGTAATTACGTTTGCCAGAAAATAGTAATAACTTAAACCGGATGCGTAATTGTTAAATATACCGAGGAACATAACGGGCATCAGGTACATCATGGTTTTCATGCCCGGCATACTTTGTTGCTGTCCCATCATCTGATTGTTCATCTTAGTATAAATCAGTGTGGAAATGGTCATTAACAAGGTAAACAAACTAACATGGTCGCCATAAGCAGGGATTTTAAAGGGCAGGTCTAAAATTGAATCGTAGCTTGACAGGTCTTTTGCCCATAAAAACGGTTGTTGTCGAAGCTCAATAGAAGCAGGGAAGAACCTGAACATCGCAAATAAGATTGGCATCTGCAACAACATGGGAACACATCCCGCCGCCGGATTTACACCTGCTTTTTTATAAAGAGCCATAACAGCCTGCTGTTTTTTCATGGCATCTTTTTTATCGGGAAACTTGGCACCGATTTCGTCGATTTCAGGCTTTAAAACACGCATTTTGGCCGATGACATATACGTTTTATAAGCAATGGGGAAGAGGAATAATTTTAACAGCAGTGTTAAAACCAAAATTACAATACCGTAATTCCAACCCAGTCCGCCCAAAAAGTTAAATACCGGAATTACAATATATTCGTTAATCCACGCCAACAAGAAAAATCCCCACCCAATGGGAATTTGTCTTTCAAGGTCGAGGCCATACGATTTTAGTGTGTAAAACTTGTTGGGGCCAAAATAAAAGTGAAACGGAATGTTGGAAACATTTCCGAAGCCAACCGGCAAATCAAGCTCGGTTTTAACGGTTTTTAAATATCTCGGGTTGGAAGGTTTTTTATTTTCCGTTACCGAAAGGTCGCCGCTTTCAAAATTATTATCGGCAATAATTGTTGATGTAAAAAATGGCTGTTTAAAAGATACCCATTTTAATTTTGTAGATATTTTTTCTTCGTCATCGCCACTCTCCGACAAATAATCAACGGCATCGTTAACGGGTTTGTAATAAATGGTGGCTCCGTTAAAACGGTCAACATGGCGTTCCTGCTTCATCAGGTCTGCCTGCCAGGTGAGGGGCAACGAACTGATGTTGGTGGGAATTATACCACGCATATTTACCAGATTAATATTGAAATCGAACATATAATTATCGCCGTGAAGCGTATATAAATATTCGATGTATTTTGTTGAATCAATCACACCTTCTGCTTTGTCAACATAAAGCCGCATACTTAAAGTTGTTGAATCGGAACCCGAAACTACCATATTTGCAGATGTGTTGGCAGGGGAATGGAAATAAAATTGATTGGTGTTTATGGCTTTATCGTGCGAAAAAAACGAAAGCCCGAAATTCATTGTATTGGGATCAAACATCAATAGCGGTAACGAATCCCAGGTTTGATAATCTTTCAGTTGTACCTGTTTAATAAAACCGCCTTTGGTATCAATTTCTATTTTTACCAAATCGTTTTCCAGAAAGAACTTTTTATTTTTTCCTGTAGCAGAGCCGGCAAAAACATCATACTTTGAATGCATGGCCTGATAAGTAGAAGAAGGAGCTTTGCCTTCAACAGTCTTAACAGTATCGCTAACACGCGATTCAAGCGCCTTCCGGGCTTGTTTTTTTTGCTTTACAATTTGAGCTTTTCGTATAGAATCGCGCTGATATTGAACATATTCCAACGAATCTTTTATATGTTGCTTTTTTTTAATTTCTTCTTTAGAAGGGCTAAGCCAAATCGAGTAACCGATCATAATGGCAGCAATGAGCACAAAACCTATTACGGAATTTTTATTCATAATGTCATTTATTTTTGAGAGCTGCAAAGGTAATTAGAATTAACTAAAAAGCAGTAGAAATCCAACCAAACTTATCTTAACTTAACATTATGAACCATAGATACTAAGCCGGAAATCTTTCAGATATTAAAAAAAAATTATTCTCATATGCAGTTTATTAAATGATTTGACTACTTTTGAATTTGAAAACAAACAACAAACTTATGTCATCGCATCGCACACTTTTTAAGGAGGTACAGCACTTACCACGCATTTTTGTTTATATAACCGTGATTGTTTTACTAATGATACTCGGCTATTTATATCAAAGTACCTATCATATGTATCTTAACGAAACCTCCATCATGGGCTGGTCAAAAACTTTTAAACTTGTACTCGCCGGTATGGTTGTGCTTACGGTTTTAATACTTATGCTTATTTATATTGTCTGGAATTACAGACTGGTAACAAAAGTTTCGGTCAGGTCGTTTTATTATAAAATGCCGCCGTTAAAAAACAGTTATAAAAAAATAAGCACCCTGCGAATCATAAGTATTAAGCGGGCTAATACAAGTGAATTACCCCGTGGAACCGTTAAAATTAAGATGACCGGTAAAGAAGGTGTGTTTTTGGAGCTTGAAGACGACAAAAAAGCTTTTATTGGTTCGCAACACGCCGATTCGCTGGAAAAAGCATTTAAAAAGATGATTGATAATACATAAAAATAGCTTGAAATTTGAAAAACTTATAGATACTCCGGATACATTGCCGGAGTTTTTTTTTATAGCTTTTTTTATTCTTCCGATGGATTTTAATTTTGCATTATCTTTGATTTTTCAGAAACATAAAATAACATGGCCAACGGAAAGTTATATCTTATTCCTACAACGCTGGGAAGTAATGAGTCGATAGCTCATGTGCTGCCCGAATACAACCACCTTCCGGTACACAAAATCACTATTTTTATTGTAGAGCAGGTTCGTACGGCACGCAGGTTTTTAAAAGCCATACACCATCCTGTTGCCATTGATGAGATGATTTTTTTCGAGTTGAACAAGCACAGCGATCCTCATGTGATTTCGGAATATTTAAAACCTCTTTCAGAAGGTAAAAACGTCGGGGTGCTGTCGGAAGCCGGTACGCCCTGTGTTGCTGATCCGGGAGCTAAAATAGTAGAGCTTGCGCATCAAAAAAACATTACGGTGATTCCTTTGGTGGGGCCCAATTCCATCATTCTTGCCTTAATGGCATCGGGCTTTAACGGCCAGCATTTTTTGTTCCACGGATATCTGCCTATTGAAAGCAGCCAAAGGAGTAAGAAAATCAAAGAGATGGAAAATGCCGTTTTCCGTTTAAATCAAACCCAGATATTTATTGAAACTCCTTATAGAAATGATAAGCTGCTGGAAACGTTAACGCGGCATTTGAAGCCGGAAACAAAAATTTGTGTTGCAGCCGATTTAACAATGCAGGGCGAATATATTAAAACCCTGCCGGCACGATTATGGAAAAATAATAAACCTGAGCTTCACAAGCGGCCGGTTGTTTTTTTAATAGGAAAATAACAGGTTACTACGATTTTTTTGCCGTTTTTATGGCTCCCATATTCAAACTGTCCACCTCTAAAATTTCAAAGCTGTCGTCAATGCTTTTCAGCAGTTTAGACAGGTACTCTTTTCCCGAATGGACGGATTCCATCACCATAATAATTTCGGGAAACGACTGCAGAAAACTTTTTGCTCCTTCCAGCACATTGGCTTCCATGCCCTCCACATCAATTTTTACAAATATTTTATCGGTATCAGGATTAAAATTACACCGATCAATCACTGAATCGAGGGTTACCACGTTAACGACTGTTTCGCCACCATCTTTAACATCTTTATTCTCAATGCTTTTTAAATGCGATGCTCCTGTGTTATCAGGCACAAAAGTAAACACATCGGTATGCTCATGTTTTCCAAGTGCCAGGTTTATCAGTTTAACCTTTTGTTCGAGGTTGTTAAGTTTGATGTTTTTTGTAAGGGCTTCAAAATTGGTATCTACCGGCTCGAAAGCGCATCCCTGAAGGCCTTTTTTTGCAAACAAAACAGAGTAGGTACCAATATTAGCACCCACATCCAAAAATTTATTGTATTGGTCAACATGCTTATACACAAACTTTTTAACACCCCACTCGTACGCATAATTGGCAAACTGGAAATCCAGAGTTCCCGAACGCACTGCAAATTTACCCAGCGAGCTTTTGTAAAGAGCTGCCCTGCTTGTTGACTTACCGGTAAGCATATATTTTACCGATGACATAAAGTAGTGAAACTCACCATGTTTTAAAAAGTCGATAGAATATCGTAAAAAGGTTAAAAGCTTTCCCATACCATTAAAAGGTGTATCAATTTATCACATTATTTTTTAATCCGTTCCCACGCTTTGGTATCAAAGTTATAGTGTTTAAGAGGTTTAGCAGGATTTCCGCCTACAATGGTATAAGGAGGAACATCTTTAACCACCACACAACCGGCTGCCACAATCGAATGTTTACCTACCGTAACACCTGCAGTTACCACTGCATTGGCGCCAATCCACACTTCATCTTCAATAACAATGGGTTTGGTTTCAACCTGCTGGTCGCTGATGGGTATGTTTATATCAGTATATCCGTGATTTAACCCCGACAGCACCACATTTTGTGCAAACATTACATCGTTACCAATTTTTACCGGGCCAATCAGTGTATTGCCAAGTCCAATACGGGTTCTGTCGCCGATATACACATCGCCCACGCCGTTGTTAACGGTACTAAAATCTTCGATGGTTGAATCGCGTCCGATTGAAAAATTATTAAAAGGCATAACATCCATACGGGTACGGCGTCTTATAAGCGCTCCTTTTCCCTTATGGTGTTTAAGAGGATTGACAAACCATTTAACCCATAACCGCGGCCTTGCCTGGTTTTTGGGCATCAGCATCCACAAAGCCAATTTTTTAAGCCTGGGATTTGATTTTAATTTTTCTTTTAGACCCATGATCCCTTATTTTTGATTTAAACTTTCAATCATTTCAATTTTATCGTAAATTTCTTTTACATTGTTTTCCCAGGTATGGCTTCTGGCCAATTTTTCGCGGGCAGCTTCTTTATCAGGACTGTTTTCTTTTAAAGCCTTATCAATAAGGGTAACATACTCCTCTTTGGTTTCGGCCAGATAAACATAGCCCTCAAACACCTCCATGGCTTTGGTTTTAGTTTGCACCGTGGGTTTACCCATGGCAAGGTATTCGTCAATCTTACGGGGATAATTTCCGATGGTAACTTCGTTTAACTTTTGCGGATTGATGGCTACATCAAAGGCATACAGGTAGGAGGGGAGCTCTTCCATTTTTTTACTTCCAAGAAAATAGACGTTTTCCAAAGAGTGTAACCTGCTGTTTTTAAACTCATCATCTTCGGGGCCCACCAAAACCACACTCCAATCGGGACGCGATTGGGCAATATGGATAATTACATCAAGGTCGAGGCGCAATGCCAACAGTGCTCCTATGTATCCAATAACGGGTTTTTTTATGGGTTTGATGTCGGCAGGCACCTCTTTCATAAGCTTTTTGTCAAAAAGCGATACATCGCATCCCTGGCCAACGTAATACGAATGTTTGTTAAACTTTCGGGCCAGGTCGGCCAGATAGGTTGAGTTGGCCACTACCAAATCGGCTTTGGCCATATGCTGCGCTTCGATCCTGATTCCCTGTGTTTTCCAAAAGTCAACGGCAATCATATTGTCGCGTGTGTAATAAACATAGGTTTTGGGTTTAAGAAGTTCGGGCAGGTAAAAACTTCTAAACATATCGCTGTCGTTAAAAATGATAAAATCTTTAAAGTCAAGCTCAGCAATGGCTTTTTTTATCTCTCGTGCAAAGCGTTTGTTGTTCATCTTGTTTAAGATATCAAACAACCAGTTTACCGGCAGCTGACTGATAGATTCGAGCTTTGTGTTGGGATAGAGGTTCCACATATTATCGTTAACCTTAACAAGGTTAGGCTCTTCACCCTTCATTATTTTGATACGTTTTTGAATTAACGGATCCGATTTCTCCCTGATAAGCGTCAACCTGTCGAGGGGATAGTTAACATATAGCACCCTGTTATGTTTAGAAAATTCGTAAGCAAGGTTTATACAATTGCTGCCAATGCGGCTGTCGAGTGCCTGTAAACCTACTACAATAATGTCTCTGTTTTTAATCATAACTCAAATTTTTAACTATAATGTTTGTTGTAAACTTGTTCGTACAGTTTTAATACATCTTTAGCCATATTTTCCCACGAGAATTTTTGTGACTGCTTAAACCCTTTGTCAATTAGGTCGTTACGCAGGTTCTCGTCTTCCATCAAGCGGATAATACCCTGTGTAATCTCCTCGGGTTTAAAGGGATCAATTATGTAGGCGGCTTTTCCACCTGTTATTTCGGGCATGGAGGATGTGTTTGATGTAATTACAGCTACACCGCATCGCATGGCTTCCAACATGGGGATGCCAAAACTTTCGCGCAACGAAGGGTATAAAAATATTTGGCTTAAATTGTAAATGGCAGGCAGATCAGTATTTACCACGTAACCGGTTAAATGAATCCTGTCGATTAATCCCGGGTCGCCAATGTCGGCCAATACTTTTTTAAGTTCATTTTTTTCGTAATCCAACATAACCAGATACATCTCGTCGTCGTTGGTTAGTTTCAAATAATCGGAAAAAGCCTTTAAGGTACCTGGCGTATTTTTCTTGGGGTCGGTATTGCCCAGAAAAAACAGAAACTTATCGGGCAATTTGTAAAGTTTTTTTACCCTGCTCAGCTCTTTTTTATCCTCAATTTTGCGAAAATGTTCGCTCACTCCGTTATAAACGGCTACGAGGCGATCGTCGTTTTTAGGGAACCGGAAAAACTCTTTAATTCTGTTTTTTTCAAAATTGGAAACGGTAATAATTTTATCGCTTTTTTTAATAACACGCGGAACCACAAAGCGCCGGTACATATTACCAAACTTTTGATACCAGGTGCCGGATTTTTTTAACAACGGATGACTTTCCATATAAATGATGTCGTGCAAGGTAACCACCAGCGGCATACCGGGATTAATTGGTGCCGTATTGCTGGTACAGTGCAAAATTTGGCATCCCGCCTTTTTTGCGGCTTTTGGCAGCGCCGATTGCTCCCAAACGGGATATGCACCTCCGTCGAGTTCAACAATTTTAACATTACCGGTTTCTTTTAAGGCTGATTTGTCGCTATCGGGCTTTACAAAAACCACATATTCGTTTTTTTTGTCAAGCTTTTGTATGTAGTTGATAAGCTCCAAAGCAACCATGTCCATTCCGTGTTTTTTTTCACGTTGTAACCGTTGACCTTCTATTGCAATTTTCATAGATTGTTTATTTTATACATTGTTGATATTCTGTATTTTGTTTTGTCACGATTTTTGCTTGCCATGCGGCAAAAATCCCGCCAAAACGAGACTTACGTTTTTTTATACCACGGGTTTAATGTTTATGTTTTTTAATCTGGAAAGCATTATAGGTATGTTTTGTGTGAATAAATTTTTTGTTTCCTTTTTTAAAGCTGAACAACGATTTCATCATCATAAAAATACCTTTGGGCAAAGTTAAAACCGCTTTAAAAAAGCTAAAGTTATAAAATTTACGCGGTATGGCAAACGCAAAAACGAAAATTATTAATATTAATGCCGATGCCCATGCTATGGTCCACTCCGCCCGATTGATAAAAAAGGACAGAGGTGTTATAAAAATCAAGACAGCCAATAACAGCACACGAGGCAACTGAATGTATATCATGGCTCTTATAAAATACTCGAAGTTTCCCTGCGTAAACAGGCTTTTAAGTGAAGGTAAAAAGTTGCGTCCGAAAAAATGGAATTGTGCCGAAAGCCAACGCCGGCGCTGACGGGTAAAAACTTCGGCATTTTGTACCTTTTCGTCGTAAACCAAAGTATTGGGGAGGTACTCAACCTTAACAGCGTTTTTTGCCAACCGCATCTCAATTTCTTTATCAAAACCGCCCACAACTTCCACCTCTTTCATCATGTTTTTAAACAGGGTGTAATCAAAAGCCATGGCAGAGCCTATTAATGCCGATGAAAAGCCAAGGTTTCGGAATCCTTTTCTGAAAATACTGTTGTTTATCTCTTCGCTTATTGAGTCGAGCAGAGCAAAATTTGTGTTCAGGTTTTTTGCTGTACGATGCCCCTGTACCACCTTGTAACCGGAAGCGAAGGATTGATTTATGGTGCTCAGAAAATCGTTACCCATGATGTTGTCAGCATCTAAAATAACGGCAATATCGTAATCATCCGGTAAATTTTCAAAAGCATAATTAATGGCGCGTGATTTGGTGCTGATTTCAAAATCTTTGGCCAATAAAACAATGTTGTATTTTTTTAATTTTTGTAAAGTTTCGGGCATAAAGTGGTCGGCAACCACCACAACATCAAATTTACTTTCGGGATAGTGTTGTTTCATGGCACTTTTCACCACCTCAAGAATAACATTGTCTTCGCTGTAGGCAGGAATTATAAGTGCCACTTTTCTAAAAATTCCATCCTCGGTAAGACGGGGTTTGTAGGGGAACAAGCTTGCTGTTGAAAAGATAAACAACAACAAAACACTAATGGCAATGTAAGCATAAAAAATACATTGAACCATTTGGAATATGCCGGTTAAAATCTCCATTACAGCATTGGGTTTTCATGAATCTCTTCATCATAAAGATGATTTATATTCCATATAACAGCCTTATAATATGCCATAAAGATTGCAATTTTTCCTTTTAACAAAAACTTAAAAGCATTCTTGGGAATGGCAACAAACAACTGATAAAAAATTCCAAGATAAAAATTTCGGCCTTCGTAGTTACGCCGCATAAATACCAGGCGATTGCGGTTTAAATAGTAGGTTTTTAACGAGCTTAACTTGCCGGTTGTAACCGACTCTTTATGTAACACATACGATTTACCGCAGAAATATATTTTAAAACCTGCCTTTACGATGCGCGCACACCAATCGGCCTCTTCGTAATACAGAAAAAAGGTGTACGACATAAGGCCTACCTGTTTAATTACCCGCATGGGAACCATTAAAGCAGCACCATGGCCATAGGCTGTTTCGCGTATGTCGTTGTATTTTTCATTATCCTTTTCCATATAACCAATGGCAAAGTTGCGCATGGTTACCGGATTGATGGGCGTGTAACCGGCATATTGAATGGTATCGGAACGATAGAAATATTTTATTTTAGGACTTACGGCACCGATATCTTCGTTATTTTCGAGCAGTTCAACCAACGGCTCCAAAAAGTCAGCCGAAACTTCAATGTCGTTGTTCAACAGCATAACATAGTCGCCTTTTGCTGCCATAATTCCAAAGTTGTTGCCGGCAGCAAAGCCGTAATTTATGGGATTTTCGATATATTTTATTTGAGGATACTCTTTTTTTATGATGGATGGGTCATCGTCAACCGAGTGGTTATCAACAACAATGATTTCAATATTTGGATAGGTACACTTTTTTAGCGATTCAAGCAACTCACAGGTAACCCTTGCCTGATTATAGTTTACCGTAATAATGGAAACCAACGGATATCTGTCGAAAGTATAGGCCATTCCTGAACATTATTGTATTAATCATGTTTTACACCGTCGGTATGCGAGTGTGTAGTATGAATAAATTTTTTACCGGCACCTTTTATTTTAAGCAGGCTCAAAAGCATTAATACAAATCCCGTAGGGATGTACAACAATGCTTTAAAGGTTTTTTTATTGTAAAATCTGCGTGGTATTGAAATGATTAAAGTAAAGGTTGTGGCAGCAAACAACACAAACCAAAATTTATAGCTCAGATAAAAAAGACCGGAATACATATCGGGAAGTGTAACCTGTATCAGCCACAAAATGAATGTTATAATAAACAAGATACCTACCAGTAAAATACGTGGCGGTTGTACCATTTGAAGTACTTTGTCAAAAAAATCGACATTACCTTTTAACAGAAGTTGCTTTAAACCATCGAAAAAATATTCTTTAAAATAGGTTAACTGTGCTGCAATCCATCGTCGGCGCTGGTTAACAAAAACATCTGACTTTTGTGTTTTTTCATCAAAAATAAGCGCATCGTCAACATACTCAATCGTAACACCATCTTTAATTATTTTGAGTTCAACCTCCTTATCTTCGCCCACCGAGTCAACGGTAGCCATGGTAGATTTAAAAAGGTGATAATCAAGTCCCATGCCCGAACCAATCAATGCCGACGACATTCCCAACACGCGGTGGCCTTTTCTAAAAATATGATTGTTAATCTCCTCGCTCATCGCATCTAAAATAGCCACACTGGTATTCAGGTTTTTAGCAGTACGATGTCCCTGAACAGCCACAAATCCGCGATCAAAAGCTTCATTAATTTTCAAAAGCACATCGGGTTTCATCACATTATCGGCATCCAGCACAAAAGCTATGTCGTAGTCATCTCCGATTGTTTCCATACATTTATTAAGCGCTTTCGATTTTTTACTTACCTCAAAAACAACCTCTACCACCGTTACCGGCAATTTTCGTAATGCATCGAGGGTTGATTTTTTAAATGAATCCGCAATAATTACAACTTCATATTTATCAGTGGGATAATCCTGTTTTACTGCCTCTTGGGCAACATGAATAATTACTTCATCTTCTTTATATCCGGGAATAAGCACGGCAAACTTACGTTGTTTTGAAGCCTTTGAAAGATGTTTTTGCCGGTAAAAAAGTCCGGCTACCGCATACATAAAAATGTACAGTGTTGCCAGGGCAAAATAGAGGTAAAAAAGCCCTTCAATAACCGAGAGCGTGTAAAATAATGCATTCATGTTTAATCTTTTTTAAGTTTAGGTAACGAAAACAAACCTTTAAAGTGAACAAAATGCCACCAGCCTGCTTTACAAACTGCACGCGCCAGGTCGAACCGTTTTTTGGCGGCATAACTGAGTGCTGTTTTTGGCAAGGCTAAAAAATTCAAATAAAAAAAGCTGAGCACCTTGTTAATTCCTTTTGAGTTTCGGCGGGCATATAAAATTCTCCCTCTGTTAAGATAAAAAATTTGAAACGGACTATCTTTTACAGTAGAAATAGACTCTTTGTGCAATACCAGCGATTTGCCCTGATAATAAATTTTATATCCTGCCTTTTTAATATGCTCTGCCCAGTCGTGTTCTTCGTAATAAAGAAAAAACACTTCCGTCATGGTTCCCACCTCTTCAATAATCCGGTAAGGCACCAACATGGCAGCACCAAAAATAGAACCTGTTTCGCAAGTCATATCATATTGTCCGTTGTCTTTTTCGCCAAATCCAATGGCAAAATTCCGGATGGTTACGGGATTGATGGGTGTAAAACCTGCAAACTGAAAGGTATTGGGTGTGTGGAAATAGTGTATCTTGGGACTTACCATGCCGATGGTGCTGTCGCTTTCAAGCAGTTCAACCATGGGTTCTAAAAATCCCGGCTCCACCTCGGTATCGTTGTTGATAAACAGTACGTATTTCCCCTTTGCGGGAGGAAGGGCCACATTGTTACCACCGGCGAAACCCAAATTTTTTTCGGTTTTTATATACTGGATATAGGGATATTTTTCTTTGATAACATCGGGATTGTCGTTGGGCGAGGCGTTATCAACAACAAATATTTCGATGTTGGGATACGAAATCTTTTTTAGTGAATCTAAAAACTCGCAGGTCACAGCCGACTGGTTATAATTAACAGTAACCACAGATACAAGGGGAAGAGTTTGCTTTTCTGATTTCATACCTCAGATTTTTAGGATTAATCTTTAACTTTCAACGACCATGGGCTAATTCCTTTTTTCAGTAAATCGGTATATTCTCTGTCTAACTGGGGTGCCATAAACAAAAAAGCCCAGCTTAAATAAATTAACAAACCTGTAGGCATCTGGCCTAACACACCATTACCATAACTGGCCCCTGCTATACCTATAAAGCCGCCCAACAGCGCTCCCAGCACCCCGTTTAATTCCTGATTTTTAACCACGAACAGCAGGTAGAAGAACGCTTTAAGCATTATAAACGAAAGGATAAACAGATGAAGAATCAATCCAACCCGTCCCTGTTCAGCCCAAATCTGTACATACCACGAGTCGGTAGCCACATTGGCCAAAAAGCCCTGTGGGGAAAAACGTTTACCCCAGTCGCCGGCTGCTCCGATACCACCTCCGAAAGGTTTGTCGGAAAGATAGGCCCTTAAAATTCTCCGGTTTTCGATACGTACCAGATAAGAGGCATCCTCGGTAGGATGGAAGGCAGTACGCATACGCCGTATTTGAGAGTTACCTTCCCCGATGGTGGTGTAGGCAAAAAATACATAGGTTACCGCTAAAAGGAATCCCCCGGCAACAATTACCTTAATATTTTTTCTTAAAATAATATATACCACCCCACCAAGCATGGGAACAATCATGGCACCCCGTGTTCCCGAAAGGAACATCCCCCAGAATCCCAAAAATGCCATCATTAAAAAGAAAAATTTATTGCGTTTACCTTTGATGGCCGAAGCAACAAGGGTTCCCACAATTCCTGCTGCTGCCTGTGATGCTCCAAATTGACCGGCATCGGAAAAGAATGAAAAAACACGTAACTCACCGAAAATAATGTGGGTTACCGCTCCACCCTGATCAAGCCATAACTGCTCGGCCGAGTCAACACCAATATAATACTGTTTTAACCCGTTGAGGGTGGCAAGAATGGTAAAAATACCCCAGATATATAAAAAGGTGTATAGATATCTCAGTCTGTTAAATAACAAAAAAGCCAACGGTATAACCATGAGCGGGTATAATGACATACCGCGCATGGCATAAAACCAGGCAGTACGGCTCAACGCCAAAGGGTTAACAAGTTCCAACAGTGCATAAGCAAACCATAACAGCATTAAATAGGTAAGATCCCTGTTTACATCTTTCCACCTGATTCCCTTATTAAACTGATTGAAAAACAAGGCTATGTATGTCATTACCAACATGCCGTCGATAGACAATCCCAAAGGAACTCCTCTAATATATCTGGTAAGCCCGATGGCCGTAAACCCCAAAACCATCAAGGTATAAATACCAATTACCGGATAATTGAAAAGCCTGTTAAAAAAATAAATTACCGGCAAAGCAACAATAAGGGCCACTGCTACTTTCAATCCACCTTTGGCAATAATAATACCCAGCAAAAATGTCATAAGCAAAACGGCTAAAATCATCAGGGGATGTTGTAGCTTGTCAGCACCGGTTTTTGCCTTAAATGAATCGATGATGGGTTGAAACTTCACACTAAAAATGTTTGATTAATTCAGATGCTAAATTTAACGATTTTTTAGCTTGAAATAGAAATCTTTAATAAACAAAAGGCCTTCGGTAAATATTTTTCTGAATCTCAAATCCAGCGCATCATCTAAATACCTGAACCCCACATAAGTACCCAGTAAAGTAAACGAAATGGTAACAATGGCTACAAGTTCAAGCGACGTTAGTGTAGAGTAGGTAATCATTGAATTCCAAAAGCCGGAAGCGCTGGTAACGCCATACGATACAAGCTTAATGGAAGTAAAGACGGCTACAAAATAGTAAAATCCGAAAACAACAAGGCTGTCGCCAATAATGTTGGCAGCTGCCATATAAAGCACTTTAACAAAGTTTTGTTTAGGCCGGTTTACAGCATCCAGTGCCACGCCCGTAAACCTGTCGAGGGGCAGAAGCATCCCATAAATACAAAAAATACGAAAAATATTGGCCGTAATGGCATATTGTTCACCACCTATTAACGTAACAAAATCTTCTGCAAAAAAGAAAGAAAAAATCATTACCGGAACAATAAGCAAAGTGAGTCCGCCCGAATTGCGATAATAAGACTTTTTAACATCTTCAATTCTGCCTTCGATGCTGGCTTTCGACATTTCGGGAAAAGCTGTCATGGCGAAGCTGCGTAACGGAATTTCAATTATTTCGGTAAGTTTCATGGGAATGCTGTAAAAAGCAACACCGACTGTACCCAAAAAAGGGCTTAACCCTATGATAAATGTATCGGCACTTTTAAGCAGGTTACTTCCAATCAGCGTTCCTGTTGTATATTTTCCAAAATCAAGAATAACTTTGCTGTCTTTTCGGGTGGCTTTAAAAACATATTTAATCCCATCCCAGTTTAGCAGTGATGCAAATACAGATGATGCAGCATTAATAATTACGTAAGCAATCATAATTACAACCACATCCGATTTAAAAAAGAGCATGTTAACAAACAGATAAACCATAAAGCCTCCCACGGTTATCATACGAAGCAACAAAATTAAATCGAACCGCAGTTTAGCCTGTAAAACCGAAAAGGCATTGTTAAACGGCAGTGTTACAAATGCTACAACGGGAAACCATTGAAAAAACAGGTAGTAGCCCGAATTATCGATGCTTTCTTTAGCTAAAAAGTAAATGAGCCAGGTTACAACTGCCAGCAGAGCCGTTGACAATAAATTAATGATGTAATTTGAGCCGATTAGCCTTTTTCCCTCCTCCTCGTCGGCACCCGACAAAAATCGGACTATGGCCGTGCGGGTAATACCAAAACGCAGCATATCCAAAAAATTGGTTGCCGTAAGAAACAGCACCCAGGCACCATAATCCATGGTAGGCAGGCTGCGTACCAAAACCATAAAGCCCAACAAACCAAATACTGCAATTAATCCATTATTAGCTAATGAAAGCACATTATTGCTTTTCAGTATTTTAGCCAAGGATACCATCGGGATCAGACCTCTTTTTTAAACGAAAATTTGTACTTCAAAGGATAAGAAAATATCCGTTTTACTTTAATAAAATAAAAATTGTTACGTTTTTTCGGTAGGGATGATAACAGCTCTTCCAGTGCATACAACTCCACTTTATTTAATATCACCTGCGGCTTAACCGGACAAATTTCTTTAAAGGTTTCGATTGCCCGCTTGTCGGCTTTGGTCATTTTGCTATTGGCTTGTAATACATAAAAGGCAAAATCGACCTGCTGCAACAGGTTAATGGGGTAGGAGTGATAAATAATGGAAGGAACTTCGATAAAGATATAGCTGTATTTATTGTTAATTTTCCGAAGGGCTTTTTCGTCAACAAGTTCACTAAAGTCCTTAATATCAATAAAATTGTCTTTTATTTTATATGAGTACGAAAAATTATAATCTTCGTCGTCAGCTGCATCTTCGTCAAACCGGTAGTTAAGGTATAACACACTGTCGCCAATTTCGCGAAGCCGGTTTACAATTTTATGTCCCAAAAGTGATTTACCGGTCTCTTTTTGAGTACTCAGCAATAAAACAACTTTCGGTTCTTTTTCCAATGTGCTTAAACCCATTTTCAGGTTTTGAATAATCATATCAATCAACCGGCGGGCAAAAGCATTTAATTCGGGTGTATTGTTTCCGGCATTTAAAATAGGATAAGCCCCGGCGAGTTGCATTTCTGTTTCTTTGATAACCCTGCTTGGATTTTTCATGGAGCTGTCGAAGTACTCCAAAGCAAGAATGATAAAAGCAATTAAAATAAACCCAAATAAAAAGGCGGCAACTACCAGCACTTTGGTTTTTGACGGGATGGCCGAAATGGGGAAATAGGGGGGGTCAACAATTTTTATATTGGTGGCCATTTCCAGATTTTGTTGTTTCATTTTTGCCAGGTTGAGGCTGTGCAGCAGTTCAAGGTAAGACTGCTCGGTTACCTTAATCTCACGCTCAATACGTTTTAACATGGCACCCAACGGTGCATATTTCTGATAGGTTCGTACAAAATCCATTTTCCGGCGTGCCAGTACAACCAGCGCTGATTTGGCTTCAACATAACTAATGGTATTTTTAAGCCATTCGTTCAGCATATTTGTAATGGGCAGTCCTTGTGTTGAGTGCGAATACAAATATAGTTGGTCAACATAAAGTTTAATTTTATTACGAAGCTCTGTTTGTCTGCTTCTTAACTTGGCAATAGCCTGAGCTGTTCGCTCGTCGTAATCGGCTGTTGGTTCGTTTGATATAATTTTGGTAGTAACTTCGGCCAGTTCTTTTTTAAGTTGATTAATTTCATCGCTTTTTAAGTAGAGGCTGTCGCGGGCAGTAAGATGGGTTTCGATTTCGTTTAACGAAGCTCCCGAACCTGATAGTCTAATTTGTTCATTTTGATAAGCGACTTCCAATTTTTCTTTTTGCGCAGCAATGGCTTTACTTTGTTCATAGTAGTTAATAATGTTGTTTTTCTTGTTAAACTGTAACAGCCTGTCTTCCGCTTTTTGAAGTCTGGAATCGGCCAATCTAACCTGCTCTTCAAAATATTTAACAACCAAATCCGTTTCGTTTTCACGCAACAGCTTGTAATCTTTCATAAATACCTGAGAAAGTATTTTTAAGGTTTGCATACAAATTCCCGGATCATCCGAATGAAACACCAGTTTAACGAGGTCGGAGTTATTAATTCTGTAAATTTGAATTTCGCTGATTGAACGAATGCTGTAATGGTTGTTTTCGCCATAATGCAACAAACCGTAAATAAAATTAGTATCGCTTGAGGTATAAAAATTGGTTAAATTTTTAACGGTTTTCTCATAATCCGACCTTTTTACTCCGGGAGGAACAATGGGGTCGCTAACAAAATAATCTTTTTCCAACACGGGAGTAGTATATTCGGCATTAGCGGGAGCAGGGACATTTGGCAATTCATCGTAAACTCCGTTAGCATTTAGTTTTGAATTGCTTTGAAGCGGTGCAGAACTTCCTCCGGTACTGTTGTCATCGGAAAGCACTTCCTTTTTGGTACCTGAATAATAATTGGTTGATGTTGTACCAAAACCACGGTCAATTAAAATACGCTGGCCGGGTGTAAGTGAACGGTTTGATAAGTTGTTTAGTTCGCGAAGTTTACTAATGTTTACACCATATTTTTTGGCAATGGAGTAAAGGGTTTCGCCTTGTTTTACCGTATGATAAACGGTACCACCTGAACTGTTAAGCTTTTTTACAATAATTGACTGGCCTTGTGAAACACTGTTTGGGTCCGAAAGGTCATTCATTTCCAAAAGTTCACCCAGTGAAACGCCATACTGCGATGCTACCTGGGATAAGTTCTCACCGGGAGCCATAACATGGTAAACATATTCGGGGCTTTTACTTATTGACGATCCGTTTTCTTTTGAAACGCCGTTGTAACTGTGTGATGGTTTTGATTTAATTCCCGTAGGAGATTCGGTAAGTACTTTGTTTTTCTTTTTCGAAATTTCACGTTCCAGCGAGCGTATCTCTTTTTGAAGCTTTCTAACTTCTTCCTCGCGTTGACGCTGAATACCGGTTTTATTATTTTTTACAACCAAATCCTTAATGTATTTAGGAGTAAAGGCCTGGAGCCGGTTATAATTAGCAACCGATATATACTGAGGAACAGGCTTTTCAAGACATAAATCCTGTGCCAGCAAACGAATGGAGGTTTCTACAATGGTTTGTCTTGATTTTAAAAGGTTTAAAAGGTTATCGAATTGGGCACTTACACTAAAATAGTCGGTAGGCCGTTGCGAGGTGGACTCAATAGAATAACCTGTTGTAATACCGGTATAGATAATAGTTTCCGACTCGTAGGCTTTGGGGCGGTTTCTTGTAAAATAAAACACCACAACAGCCAGCAACAGCGGTACTACTATGAGTAAAAGCAGGTTTCTTTTAAAGAGTTGTATAAAATGACCTATATCCATTTACCTATTTAATTATCTTAACACATTTATAAGATTAAACTTCATACCCGTAACCACTTCAAGCATTTGATAGTTTTTATTAAACTCCGAAACAGCTTGCTGAAAATTAACGGAACCTCTTGTTTGAATCTCTTTTAATCGAGCATATTCCGCAGTGGTAATTTCACCGTTTAAAAACTCATTTTGCGCCATCTGCATCTGCATCATGGTAAAGTTTTCGTAATCTTCGTAGATTCGTATATATTTCTGATACTGTACCATATCGTTGTATATTCGTATAACTTGCTGCACCAAAAAACGTTTGTTAATTTCGCGCTGTGTGTACGAAATTTCCTGCCACTTTTTTTGTTTCTTAATTCTGTTTCTCCGGTCAACAAAGGTAGCCAGTGGAAAACGAATATAGAAGCCAACGGCATAATTATCGCGTATGGAGCCCGACCAGTAATATCTGTCAATTTTATTTATTTCATCTTTATCCCAAAAATCCCAGTTTCCGAAATTCGCATCAAAGTTTAAGCTAAAATGCTCCAGCCATGCTCGTTGAGCCGTAAGTTGCTCGTAATAATAATATTGGGCTTTCAAATTTTCGTATTGCAGGCTTGGCGAGTTATGTGCTGCTGAATCGATTAAAACTCTTAAGGGAGGTATTTTCTGCCGTATATCGTCAACAAGCGGATTAAATAGTTTGGTACTGTCGATGGTGAGCCTGCCATTGGTATTCACCTGCGCATTCACTGTAAATGAATAAAAAACTACAAAAATTATCATACCGATTACGATTGATAATGTATTGTTTTTTACAACTGTATTTGAAAAATGTTTTCTTTTCATTTTAATATTCACTAACCGCAATTACCAACTGGCAAACTACTATTTTTTTTAATTGATTAAGAATAACCGTAAACTATTTTATTAAGATATTTACCAACACGCTAAATCTATTAATGTTAAACATTTTCTTTTTGCAACAAGGCAGGAATTGTACGCAAAATTAATTTAATATCGCCCCAAAACGAATAGTTTTTAGAATATTCATTATCAAGCGATTTCCTTTCTTCTTCCGACATTTCTCCTTTTTTGCTGCGGAGTTCAACCTGCCACAAACCGGTAATACCTGCAGGCCCCATAAATCTGGCACTCCAGTCGTCGGATGTTAACAACTCGGCTTCGTAGAGTGGGAGGGGACGGTTTCCAACAATGGACATATCTCCCTTTAACACGTTAAAAAGCTGAGGCAACTCGTCGATACTGGTATTTCTGATAAACTTACCAACTTTTGTAATTCGGGGATCGTCTTTAATTTTAATAAACGTTGAACCCACCATATCTTTCTTCTGCTCTTTGTACCAATATTCGCAAATATATTCACCATCAATAAAGAGCAGGGGAGAGCAACGTTGTCCTTCGGGCAGTTTATTACAACGGGGACATTCGGTATTTATTTTATGTTCGTTTTTGTCGTTTTTAACTGCTTCTTTTTTTGCTGCATTGTATTTATTAAGGTGCTCAAGCTCTTTTAGCTTTGCATCGGCACCCGAGTACATCGACCGGAACTTATAAAAATCAAATATTTTGTATCCCGTACCAACCCGTTTTGATTTGTAAATAATCGCTCCCTTTGATTCAAGGCGAATTGCAACAGCGACCAAAATAAACAGAGGGGACAACAGTAAAATAGCGGTTAACGATACCAAAATATCAAATGTTCTTTTTACAAAAGGAATTTTATACCGCTGAAAAACACCTTCAACACTTTTTTTGTCGCGGTATTTTTGGTAATAATCAATTAAAAACGTAAATCGTTTGTGTAGTTTTTCAACATCTATAGGGGCAACATAATAATCATCAACAACCCCTTTTGCTTTAAGCAGTTTTTTAAACAGGCCAAAATCTTTTTCCAACGAAAAGATAATAAAAGGTACTGTGGCATAACCGGCATATCCTTTTACCATTTTAGCTATTGAGAGGCCATTCATGCCCGGCAGAACCGCTTCACACAAAATAGCATCAAACTGCGCACCTTTTTTCAGCAACAGGTTTTGAGTTTGCACGCCATTTTCAACCGTAGTAACCTTAAACAAATCACCTTTTTCTTTCAATTTGTTAACTAAATCAGGCCAACTACCGATGTACAGTAAATTAATTGCCATAGTTTTGTGATGAAATTATGAAATACGTGCCAGAATATTTTTGATACGAAGGTAAAGCTCTTCGGGATTAAAAGGCTTTACAATATAATCGTCGGCACCTAACCGCAAGCTTTTAATGCGTTCTTTACTGCTTTCGTTACCCGATAACATAATGATGGGAATGTGATTGAAAAAACCGCTCGCTTTGGCATTTTCCAAAAACTCGTAACCATCCATATTGGGCATTTGAATGTCTGCCACAATTATATCGGGCAAATTTCCCTCTTCCAAAAATTTAATTCCCTCAAGGCCATCATTTTTAGTAATAACCTCGAACTCTTTGCCCAGAAAATTTTCCAAAAGCATCCTGATGCTTTGTTCGTCGTCGATAACAAGTATGGTTCTTTTCATAGATATTTTTTCATTACAGATAACACATTGAGAACAAAAATAGCCAATATTATTGAAATAGCTGTAAATAACGGAAAAGAAATTATCACCAAATAAAAATAGTTAAAATAAAAGGGGGGAGGTTGGCGACTAAAAAAGCTATCTTGAAGGCTCCAAATTGCTTAATAAGACTGAAAACTTATCGATATTAAAAGGTTTGTTAATAAAATAATCAATACCGGCATCGTTCAGTTTAACAAGGTTATTTTTATCGGAATTTGCTGAAACAGCAATGATTGTGGCAGGTTTTTTTAAGGGATTTATTTTTTCGTACTCTCTAATTAATCTGGCTGATTCGTAACCATCCATAACAGGCATTTGTATATCCATTAAAACCAAATCGTAATTGTTTTGACGATACATATCAATACCGATTTTTCCATTGGAAGCCGTGTCCACATTAAAACCCTGTCTGTCGAGAATGGCTTTTGTAAGCTTTTGGTTGATAATATTATCTTCAACCAGTAAAATGTTTTTATAGAGCTCCTTATTATCGGAAACGCCCAGTTCAAGCGGAATGGTAATGGAAAAAGTTGTTCCGATATCTTTTTTCGAGTCAACAACAATTTTACCTTTCATCAAATCAATCAGTTTTTTGGCTAACGATAAACCAATACCAATTCCTGCGTTTAACGAGGTGTCAGTTCTGTCAAAAGAAAACATTTGCCATATTTTCTCTTTCTGAACTTCATCAATGCCAATGCCCGTATCGGAAACAATTATGTCGATGTCGAAAATTTTATAGTTTACATTATAGCCGTTAATGGTTACCCCGATTTTTCCACTGTCGGTATATTTTAACGAGTTTGACAAAAGTTGATGAACAATCTGTTTGATGCGTGCAGGGTCACCTTTTAAATATTTGGGAATGTTATGACCGTATTTAACAACAAATTTCAGCTCTTTTTCTTCGGCCCTTGCCCTGTAATAGTCTAAAAGAGGCTTCAGCTCCGTCTTTAAATTAAAGTTAACATAATTAAGTTTTACACTCTCGTTCTCCAGGCTGTAAAAATCGAGCAGGTCGTTTAAAGTAGTAATCAGATATTGACTGTTTTGTTCGATGATATTGACATTGAATTGATCGTCGATACTCAGATTTTTACTGTTTTTTAATAGCGAAACCGAGTTTAATATTCCGTAAAAGGGTGTTTTAATTTCGTGACTTATATTTCCTGATAATTGTGCATTTATTCGAATGGTATTGTCAAAAGCTTTTTGCAGTTCATCATTATTTTTCTTAAGCCGATTGAACTCTTCCGACAACTCCCGGTAGCTCTTCAACAACTCACTATTGCCGGCTTCAGCTTTACTTTTAGTACTATAATGTCCTATATATTTCATATTTCCTTAAAAAGGTAAAGGAGTCTTAAATTTTTTAAATAAAAACATTATACTACAAATATTAAACCATCTCATTAAATACGATACAATATACTGATATACTGTCTTTTACAATACTTGATCAGTAAATTGTATTCTCAATTAGGGAAAATATGTCCCCGATTAATTATATTTTCCGCTGTCAGGAGCGTAAATATTCCATCTTTTGTTAAAAGCCAAAATACCTGATTTCAATTTTTTATTGGATGCGAAAGTAATAACAATTTTAAAATAATTAAGTTGTTTTGTTTTTTCCTTTAACAAATTACTAAATACATCGAATGGTATCTTTAAAACCGATTTGTTTTCAAACAAAATATTTTCTTGCGGAATTTCCACCAACAAAATACTATTGTCGATTAAAACCATTTCGGATGTCAGTTTAAAATAGTCGGGACTAACATCTTTTAAAGAATATTTAATCACCAGAAAAGTAATTTCTTTTCCCTGCTTTTCGAGCCTAACGTCGATATTGCCATATGAATAAATTTTTTGTGATAATGAAAATCTTTTGGTCTTATCTTTTTTCGATAAAAAAACGTAAGTAAAAATTATCAACAGTCCGAATACAATGCCATAGGTTAAGATATCTTCCATTTGAATTACCGGGGTTTGTTTATGGTAGGCAAAAATAGTTAAAGTTAGGATAATATAATTGTCCTATAATTTATATTATGTTAAATTATATTTTTAAAAAGAAAGGAGGTAAATAAAACCTCCTCTTCTTTTATTAATATGTACCGAAATTAATTACCGAGCGCTTTTGCCTTGTCGTATTGTTTAAGTTTTGTGTAAGCTTCCTTTAAGGCATGCAGCGTGTATGTATCATCCGGTTTAATTTTCAAGGCCTTTTCAAGCCACGGAACAGCCTGTTCCAAATAACCATTGGCTTCTTTTATTAATTTATCGTACTTAGCAGTTTCCTCAAGCGGTAAATCATTGGCTTTCTTCATTAATTCCGAAGCTTTATTGTTATAAATTGCACCTATATTATAATAGGCTTCAAAAAACGTTGGATTGGCAACAGTAGCTCTTTTATAATACTTTTCAGCATTTACTTTATCACCATCATCATCGTAAGTTTTACCCAACAAAAACCATAAGTTGGCATTGCTCGAATCTTTTTTAACAGCTTGTAATAAACTGGTTTTAAGCTTTTCGTTTTCTCCTTTTTCAAGGTAAATTTGGGCTTCTTCCAGCAATATCTGCAATTCATTGGGATATTTTTCGCGGGCTTTTTGAACAACCTGTATGGCACCTGTTGTGTCGCCTTTCATTTTTAAGGCACGATTCCAATAGATGTAAACACGCGGGTCTTTAAAATTAGCATTATCACATTTTTTCATATAGTCGATGGTGTTGTCGGCATCTTTATCCAAAAAACTAACAAGGCCGACATAAAACGCTGCCGTTGTATCAAAAACACCTTTAACCTGTTGTATGTCAAATGCTGCTTTTAAATCGTTTTTGGCCAAAACATAATTTTTTTCGTTAAAACCGATAGCACCCTGACTAAAAAACAGATTGTAAAGATTTTGCAGATATAAATCGATATCGGTTTTATATCTTTTTTTAACGTCCAGTTCTTTTGCTTTTTTCAACGATTCAAACGAAATCATAGCCGACGTGTCGTTAATTTTAGCAGCTGAGTCAAGGTCTAAAGGCAACCTTGCATCGTTGTAATAAATAATACCTCGGTATAACCATGTTTTTGCATCGTTCATGGTTTTAGGATGGGTAATGGTTGGATCAATACTCTCTTTAGCCTGCTTAAGAGCCTCTTTGGCTTCTTCAAGACTTTTCTGATCTTTTTTGAGTTTGTACATCTCAATTTTATTGTCAAACTCCTTATTATAATTATACGCGCTGGTACGTTTACTCTTTTGAGCGTATATTCCTGTGGTTACAATTAATGAAACCAATAATGTTACTACTATTCTTTTCATAATGTTAAATTTTATAGGGTGCAAATATATTTAATATCAAACATCAGACCGAAAATCTAATTTGTTTAGATTATTTCTAATTATTAACTTTATCACCCTCTGTATCAGGGCTGTTACTTTCTATATCGGCATTATTGTCCTGTTCTTCGAGTAATTCCTGTTCTTCTTCGCTAATTTCAACCTTTGCAACGGCAGCAATTTCATCATTTTCCTGAAGTTTGATTAGGCGCACACCCTGAGTTGCTCTTCCCATAACCCGTAAATCGCTAACCGACATACGAATGGTGATACCCGATTTATTAATTATCATCAGGTCGTCGTTTTCGGTTACCCCTTTAATGGCAATCAGCTTTCCGGTTTTTTCCGAAATGTTAAGGGTTTTAACGCCTTTTCCGCCCCGGTTGGTCATTCTGTAATCTTCCAGTTTAGATTGCTTACCATAGCCTTTTTCCGAAACAACCAACACATTCATTTCGGGGTCGTCCATACAAATCATGCCTACAACTTCATCATCTTCCGAAGCAAGCCTGATTCCCCTCACTCCTGCTGCCGTTCTGCCCATCGGTCTTACTTTTTCTTCAGGAAACCGAATAACTTTTCCCGATTTGGCAGCCAAAAGAATTTCGCTGTTTCCATTGGTCATTTTGGCTTCAAGCAATTCATCACCTTCTTTAATGGTAATGGCATTTATTCCATTGGTACGTGGTCGCGAATAAGCCTCCAGCGTAGTTTTTTTTATGATACCGCGTTTTGTAGCCAAAATAATAAAATGGTTGTTGATATACTCCTCGGTTTTCAGGTCTTTTACATTAATGTAGGCTTTTACAGCATCGTCGGGTTCAATTTGTATCAGGTTTTGAATGGCTCTTCCTTTTGAAGCTTTTGCACCTTCGGGAATCTCAAAAACCCTGAGCCAAAAAACTTTACCTTTTTCAGTAAAAAACAGCATGTAGTTATGGTTGGTAGCTACAAACAGGTGCTCAAGAAAATCCTCATCACGCGTTATGCTTCCCCGCGAGCCGCGTCCTCCCCTGTTTTGTACCCTGAACTCGGTTAAAGCCGTTCGCTTGATATAACCCATCCGTGAAATGGTAACCACAACCGGTTCGTCCGGAACAACATCTTCCATTTTAATATCTTCGGCACTATACACAATGGTAGAGCGACGCTCGTCGCCATATTTATCTTTAATTCTGAGAAGCTCTTCCTTAATAATATCCATGCGCATATCAACATTGGCCAGAATTTCTTTCAGGCTTTCAATAAGCTTCATCAGCTCTTCGTATTCAAGTTTTATCTTATCGCGCTCCAGTCCGGTCAGTTTTTGCAAACGCATATCAAGAATAGCCCTGGCCTGGATTTCGGACAGGTCAAAACGCTCCATCAGGCCGTTTCTGGCATCTTCGGGAGTTTTTGAAGAACGAATAAGCGCAATTACTTCATCCAGATTATCCAGTGCAACAAGCAATCCCGTTAAAATGTGGGCTTTCTTTTCGGCTTCACGCAGGTTATACTCCGTTCGACGGACAACCACTTCGTGGCGGTGTTCCACAAAATAGTGTATTAAATCCTTCAGGTTAAGCATCTCGGGCCGGCCATTTACCAAAGCAATGTTGTTAACACTAAACGAGCTTTGCAGCGCCGTCATTTTGTATAACTTATTGATAACTATACTTGAAAGGGCATCGCGTTTAAGTTCATAAACAATACGCATACCATTTCTGTCCGATTCGTCGCGGATATCGCTGATGCCATCTATTTTTTTCTCATTAATAAGATCGGCGGTTTTACGAATCATTTCGGCTTTATTCACCTGATAAGGCAACGAAGTAACAATAAGTCTTTCGCGGCCTGAAGGCAATTCTTCAGGTTGAATTTCGGCTCTCATCACTACGCGTCCCCTACCCGTTTCAAAAGCTGATTTTACGCCTTCGTAACCATAAATAATTGCTCCGGTTGGAAAATCGGGTGCTTTAATAAACTGCATCAATTCGGGAATGGTAATTTCCGGATTATCGATATAGGCAATGATACCTTCAATTACTTCGGTAAGATTATGAGGGGCAATGTTGGTTGCCATTCCCACTGCAATACCGGAGGCACCGTTAATAAGCAAATTCGGTATTTGCGTTGGCAACACGGTAGGTTCCTGCAAGCTGTCGTCGAAGTTATTTTGAAAATCTACCGTTTCCTTGTCGAGATCGGTTAACATTTCCTCGGCAATTTTTTGCAAACGAACCTCGGTATAACGCATGGCAGCCGGACTGTCGCCATCCACCGAGCCAAAGTTTCCCTGGCCTTCAACCAACGGGTACCTTAACGACCAATCCTGCGCCATGCGCACCATGGTGTCGTACACCGATGAGTCGCCGTGAGGGTGATACTTACCAAGCACCTCTCCCACTATTCTGGCAGATTTTTTATAAGGTTTGTTTGAATAAACTCCCAATTCGTGCATTCCAAACAGCACTCTGCGGTGCACAGGCTTAAATCCGTCACGAACATCAGGCAGTGCCCGGGAAACAATTACCGACATCGAATAATCGATGTAGGCCGATTTCATTTGGTTTTCAATCTTTACTTTTACAATTCTATCCCTTTCAGATACGCTATCCATTCCTTAACTCCTTATTTATTAGTCCTGTATATTTTCTAAAAACAAGCCACGAAAATACAAAAACTTTCTGACAATAAAACACCTTTGGTACTAATATAATATTAACAGTTTGATGTGTACAAAATTACCTGTTGCTAAACCACACATTTTTTATTGGTATTATCTTTGTTAAAGAAAAAATATGATGAAAATAACCATGTAAGGTATCACGCGTTTGCCTTATGTTTATTTTTGCAAAAACAAAATAGATATATATGGATGCAAAATTTTCGCAACGAGTTAAAGATGTACTTACCTATAGCAGGGAAGAGGCCGTTAGATTGGGAAATAATTATATTGGACTGGAACACTTGTTATTAGGAATAATACGTGAAGGTGAAGGCGTTGCAGCAAAGTTATTGCAATATGTCGGGGTTGAATTAAAGGGATTAAAAAAAGAACTGGAAGATGCCATTAAAGCACCTGACAGTTTAGCAGGCAATGCCGAAAACATTCCGTTGGTTAAGCAGGCCGAAAAGGCACTCAAAATTACCTACCTTGAAGCAAAAGTTTTTAACAGCGAATTAATTGGCACCGAACATCTTTTATTGGCAATTTTAAAAGACAATAACAACCTTGTAACCTCAAAATTAAAAAAACGGGGAGTAAATTACGATATGATTAAAAATGAAGTTACCGAGTTGGCAAAAGAGAGTTTTGATTTGAACAGCGAAATTTCAAAAAAGGGAAAAAAAGATTTAAGAAACGAACTGCCCGGAGATATTGAAGATTCTTCAGCAGGACACGGCCGGCCGAGGATATCAAAAAAAACAGAGTCGAAATCGAAAACACCTGTTTTAGATAATTTTGGACGCGACTTAACCAAAGCAGCCGAAGAAGACAGGCTTGACCCCATTGTAGGGCGACAAAAAGAGCTGGAGAGAATAGCTCAGATTTTAAGTCGCCGTAAAAAAAACAATCCTATATTAATAGGTGAACCCGGTGTGGGTAAATCGGCTATTGCCGAGGGGCTTGCTTTAAGAATTACGCAGCGCAAAGTATCGAGAGCACTGTTTAACAAACGTATTATTACACTCGATCTGGCTTCGTTGGTGGCAGGCACCAAATATCGCGGTCAGTTTGAAGAGCGTATGAAAGCCGTTTTAAATGAGCTGACTAAAAACCCCGACATCATTTTATTTATCGACGAACTTCATACCATTGTTGGTGCAGGCAATGCCTCCGGTTCGTTAGATGCTTCCAACATGTTTAAGCCCGCCCTTGCAAGAGGCGAGCTACAGGTAATAGGTGCTACTACTTTAGACGAATACCGCCAGTACATTGAAAAAGATGGCGCCCTGGAACGCAGATTCCAAAAAATATTGGTCGATCCCACCACGCCCGACGAAACCATTGAGATACTGAATAACATAAAAGACCGGTACGAAGACCATCACCTTGTTAAATATACCGACGAAGCCATAAAAGCATGTGTTTCGTTAACCGACCGCTATATCAGCGATCGTTACATGCCCGACAAAGCCATTGACGCCCTTGACGAAGCAGGTGCACGGGTACACATCACAAACATTCATGTTCCATCGGTTATCATTAATTTGGAAAACTCAATAGAAGAAATTAAATTAAGGAAAACCGATGCCATTAAGGCTCAGAAATTTGAAGAGGCTGCCCAATTCAGAGATATTGAACGGCGATATACCGAAGAGCTGTCACAGGCAAAAAAACGGTGGGAAGAAGAGGCTAAAATAAACCGCGAAACCGTTTCGGAAGAAAATGTTGCCGAAGTGGTAGCCATGATGACCGGCATTCCGCTTACCAATATAGCTCAAAGCGAGAGCGAACGGTTGATTAATATGGAACCTGAACTTCAAAAAGAGGTGATAGGCCAAAATAATCCCATTAAAAAAATTGTAAAGGCAATTCGCCGCAATCGTGCAGGATTAAAAGACCCCGGCAAACCAATAGGCTCCTTTATTTTTTTGGGCCCCACAGGTGTGGGGAAAACCTATCTGGCAAAACGGTTGGCAAATTATATGTTCGATTCGGAAGATGCTCTTATCAGAATTGATATGAGCGAGTACATGGAGAAATTTGCCGTTTCGCGTTTGGTGGGAGCGCCTCCGGGATACGTTGGGTACGAAGAGGGTGGCCAACTTACCGAAAAAGTACGCCGTCGCCCCTACTCTATTATTCTGCTGGATGAAATTGAAAAAGCTCATCCCGATGTGTTTCACCTGCTGTTACAGGTACTTGACGACGGAACGCTTACCGACAGTTTTGGCCGTAAAGTGGATTTTAAAAATACCATTATTATTATGACATCCAACATCGGCTCACGTCAGTTAAAAGATTTCGGACAGGGTGTTGGCTTTAGTACGGCAGCAAAAAAAGCCAGCAGGGCAAGCCACACAACCGGTGTTATTGAAAACGCACTGAAAAGGGCCTTTGCACCTGAATTTCTTAACAGGATTGATGATGTAGTTATTTTCGATTCGTTGGAAAGGGAAGATATACACAAAATTATTGATATCGAGTTAACCCATCTTTATGAACGCATGAACAAAATGGGCTACAAAATTAAACTCACTTCCAAGGCAAAAGATTTTATTGCCGAACGCGGATGGGACCAGGATTTTGGAGCTCGCCCGTTAAAACGTGCCATTCAAAAATACATTGAAGACCCGCTGGCAGAGGAGATTATTAAATCTTCGCTGTCGGAAGGTGATACGGTTACCATTGATTTCGACAGTAAAAAAGATGATTTAAAGGTTAAAGTTAGCAAGCCTAAAAAAAAGACAACAGGAAAATAATTCCACAAACTCATCAGGGTTTATAAAACACAAGCCCGTCAGGATTTGTAATCCTGACGGGCTTGTGTTATAATGTTGTTTATCTGTATATTTAGCCTGTTTTTTGTTGTGCGGCAACCCATTCTAAAATGGTTTCAACCTGCACAATTATTCACCGTCACCAAACACCCGGCAACTATTGCACAACAACTTTAAGCCTCTCTCCTACTATTCCCAAAATTTTATCAACCGGAATACGTTCCTGCTTCATGGTATCGCGTTCACGAATAGTTACAGTATTATCTTCCAGTGTTTGATGGTCAACAGTAATACAATAAGGCGTGCCCAGGGCATCCTGCCGGCGATAACGTTTTCCGATGGCATCTTTTTCTTCATAAAAACACATAAAATCGTTTTTTAGTCCATTCATTATTTCACGTGCCTTTTCAGGAAGTCCGTCCTTTTTGGTTAATGGAAAAACAGCCACTTTGTTGGGGGCCAAAAACGGCGGAATTTTCATCACCACACGTTCCGATCCGTCTTCCAGTTTCTCTTCGGTATAAGCGTGACTCATTATGGCCAAAAACATGCGGTCGAGCCCAATGGAAGTTTCAATAACATAAGGAACATAGCTTTCGTTAATCTCGGGATCGTGATAACGAAGTTTTTTAGCTGAATACTGTTCGTGTGCTTTTAAATCGAAATCGGTACGTGAGTGAATGCCTTCCAACTCCTTAAAACCCATGGGAAACTCAAACTCAATATCGGCAGCTGCATTGGCATAGTGCGCCAGCTTATCATGGTCGTGAAAACGATATTTATCGGCCGGAATGCCGGTAGAAAGATGCCACTTCATCCTTGCCTCTTTCCAATATTCGTACCATTTCATTTCAGTTCCGGGGCGTACAAAAAACTGCATCTCCATCTGTTCAAATTCACGCATGCGAAAGATAAATTGTCGGGCAACAATCTCATTCCTAAATGCTTTCCCCGTTTGAGCAATACCAAAAGGAATTTTTTTACGGGTCGTTTTTTGAACGTTAAGATAATTGACAAAAATTCCCTGTGCCGTCTCGGGGCGAAGATAAATTTCGGTGGCTGAATCGGCCGTAGAGCCCATGCTTGTGGAAAACATAAGGTTAAACTGACGCACTTCCGTCCAGTTTTTGGTACCCGAAACGGGATCGGCAATTTCGAGGTCGATAATTAACTGACGGATGCCGTCCATATCGTTGTTATCCATGGCGGGATAGAGCCTGTTTTTTATCTCTTCGAGTTTTTTAAGGTTTGCCAACACCCGAGGGTTTGTTTCTTTAAATTGCTGTTCATCA
>CAYVWX010000004.1:0-32841 GCA_964455635.1 uncultured Lentimicrobiaceae bacterium
TTTTTACAGCAAACGTGAGCTGTTTGGCTATCATCGGCAGGATTGCAAAGCCTGCCGGGTATGTGGGGTCAAAACGGGCAGTTTATTTCTTTACAATCCCTAAAAGACAATAACATGTAAAGCAATAGGGGGCACCAATGTTTTACGTTTGCCGATTGCGAGCCGTCTGTAGCAACATATTTAAAACAGGTTAAAAAGTTATTCCTTTGATATCCTTATAAAGTTTTACGGCATACAAGTCGGTCATGTTGGAAACAAAGTCCAATACGGTTTGGATTTTATGATATACCGATGAACTGCTTGTATGATACTGTTCGGGAATGAGTGAGAGCAGTTTTTTATGATAATCGGTTGTGGGTTCAATAACAGCAGGAATAAACTCTTCCAACAAGGTACCCAAAATGTTGTATCCTGCCAATTCAATGTTAATTACTTCGGGATGACGGTATATTTTTTCAACCGAAAGTTTTTGTACTGCTTTCATGGCATTGCCACTGTTTCCGGTAAGATGTTTTACAAGGCTGCCCTCAAAGGTCCCCTGCATAATTTCGGATTGCCGGTTGATAAAAATAGCCACCGTTTCATTAATCAACCTTGAAATAACAATGGCTCTTAAAAAGGCAATCCTTTCGTTGGTATCGGTTACCTCTTTGTAAACACTTTTTTTCATGGCAAAAAAGTCAGAGTCATCCCTTTTGTGAAAAAATTGCAAAAAAAGTTTTTCGGTTTCCGATGTCTCTAAAATCCTAAGCTTATGTGCATCTTCCAAATCCATTAACTGATAAGCTATGTCGTCGGCAGCTTCAACAAGATATACCAAAGGGTAGCGTGCATAAACTTTTTTTTGGCTGTCCAAAATCGGAATGCCCAACTCGGCAGCAACTTTGGCAAAAGTTTCGGCCTCCGACTGAAAAAATCCGTATTTTTTCTTTTGTGGGAATGCCGTAGCCGGAAAAGGATATTTTACCAAAGAAGCCAACGTGCTGTATGTTAACGCAAAGCCGCCCTGCCGGCGACCTGTAAACGAATGGGCCAAAATACGAAACGCATTTGCGTTACCCTCAAAATGGAGTAAATCGTGCCATTCGTCTTTTGTAACCCGATTTTTGTATTGTGTTCCTTCTCCGGTTTGAAAATAACGCGACAGGGCCGATTCTCCCGAATGGCCAAAAGGCGGATTTCCAAGGTCGTGTGCCAAACAGGCAGTAGAAACAATGGTTCCTAACTCTCTTATTAATTTCGGATTGATGGCAGAATCTTTCTCCAACTCCATGGAAACCCTGTCGCCGAGTGTTTTCCCAATGCTGGCCACCTCCAAACTATGGGTTAGTCTGTTATGCACAAAAACACTGCCGGGCAAAGGAAAAACCTGAGTTTTGTCCTGAAGCCTTCTGAAAGGCGATGAAAATACCAGCCTGTCGTAATCTTTCTGAAACTCAGGCCTGTACGGACTTGATTCGGTACTTTTTCTATTTTTTGAACCTAAACGGTTACTGCTTATTAATTGATTCCAGTTCATGGGATATTTGTTTGTGGATAGGCTGTGACTAACCTTGCGGACGCAACTTATTCATTATTTAACCTTCTTCAAATGGCAAACGGTTTAGAATAGACCTCCCCAACGTTATTTCATCGGTGTATTCCAACTCATTGCCAACAGCCACGCCACGGGCAATGGTGGTAACTTTAATACCGAAATTTTTAATTAACTTGTAAATATAATAGTTGGTGGTGTCGCCTTCAACGGTAGCGGGCAAAGCCAAAATAACCTCCTTAATGTCTTCTTTGTTAATACGTTCAACAAGATGACCTACGGCAATATCGTTTGGCCCGATGCCTTCCATGGGATTGATAATACCGCCCAACACATGATACAACCCGTTAAACTGAGCCGTATTTTCAATAGCCATCACATCGCGGGTGTCCTCTACCACGCATATCGTGTTTTCATCTCGTTTGTGGTTGGTACAGATTTCGCAAAACTCATTATCCGAAATATTGTTACATCGCTTACAAAATCTTATTTCACGCCGCATCTTTATAATGGCATCCCCAAGTTTTTCGGCAAAAAGCTCATCATCCTTTAAAATAAAAAGCGACAACCTTAAGGCCGTTTTCTTTCCGATTCCCGGCAGGCGTGACAGCTCGTTAACCGCATTTTCCAATAATTTTGAAGAATATTCGTTCAATGTTTGTGTTTTTTAAATGATGAATCAAATTCAGTGTAAAATTACTATTTTCGCTCAATGAATAATTATGTGATAAAAATGATTTCAACAAAAAAGCTTTTAAAACTTTCGGTTGTATTGCTTATACTGTTTGCCCTGCCCGCTTTTGGACAAAACAAGTATAATAAAGTTGATGCACAGGGACTGAAACAGGGACAATGGGTAAAAATGTGGAACAACGGCGTGGTAAAGTACAAAGGCCGGTTTACCGATAACAAACCCGTGGGTGAATTCAAATATTTTTACCCTTCGGGGAAACTGAAATCGGTGATGACCTTTTCGGAAAGTGGTACCAAAGCACATAATATTTCGTATCATGAAAATGGGAAAAAAATGGCCGAAGGCAATTTTATCGACCGGAAAAAGGTGGGAATCTGGCAATATTTTAGCGATGTGGATGAAAAACTTGTTTCGGAAGAACATTACAAAAACGGCCTGCTCGACGGTAAATCAACCACTTACTACATCAATAAAGGAAAACCGTTTGAGGTTGTAGCATATGAAAAAGGCATTAAAAACGGTGAATGGGTAAAGTATTTTATGGATGGCAAAATAATGACACGTACTTTTTATGTAGATGGAAAGTTACAAGGTACATTTGTAAATTACGACCCCAACGGAACACTTATTGTGAAAGGCCAATACAACAATGGCGAGATGGACGGAACCTGGCTTTATTACGACGAAAAAGGAAAACTATACCGCAAAGAGGTTTATAAAACAGGCCGGCTGCTCAATGCGGAGGATGTTGATACAGATAATTAGCGAATAAAGGTTAATGATACACTGAACGCTTTGCCTTACCCAAAGCCGGAATCAGAAATTTCCATAAAAGGTAAACGGAAAGCAAAATAAACGGCAAAACTGTTTTTGGCAACAACAAAAGGATTGTAAAATGATTAAATTTAAAAAATGGCTGATGGTTTTATTATTTCTTGCTCCTTTTAGCCTGCACGCCAATCATACCGACAGTTTAAAAAAGTTGCTTTCAAACAAAAACCGCCTGTTGCATCCCGATAAAAGTTTAATTAAAGCATCCATAAGGTTATCGGACTATTATACCAGAATATCGTTTGATACGGCGATGTACTATGCCGATTTATCGCGCATGCTGGCCAAAAGGCTTGGTAACCCTGCCGGTATTGCCATGGCCTATAACATTACGGGAATGGATTATACTTCGGTGGGATACTACGACAGTGCTGTCCCCTATCTTGATTCGGCACTTTCAATATTTAAAAAAATAAAAGACACAACAGGCATTGTTTTCGTACAAAATAATCTGGCTGTATTAAAAATGCATACAGGCAATTATGAGGCTGCACTTTCATTATATCAGCAAAACCTTTCGTTTGCCGAAGGCAAACAAGATTACGAGAACATGTTATTAGCCTGCAACAACATGGGAATCACCTATTTCGATTGGAATAAATACGACCGCGCACTCCACTATTACAAAAAAGCACTTGACATTTTAAACAAACTGGGCGAAGAAGAAAGAAAAGGGTCGGTTTACAACAACATTGGAGAAGTTTACCGGAAAATGAACAACAGCGACACAGCTCAATATTATTTTAAAAAGTCGTACTCCATTCATAAAAAATACAACAAGCAGCACTCCCTTTTGGTTACCATTACCAGCATGGGAGATATTTATTTCGACAAAGCACTTTATCCCGAAGCCTACAACCGGTACAGAGATGCTTTATCCATTAGTAAAAAAATTCCCGACGACTTCAACACTTCGCTTATCACCATTAAAATCGGACAGGTTCTCAACCGGTTAAAACGATACGAAGAAGCCAAAATGTATTTGTTGCAGGGTTTAAAACTTTCGCAAAAGCTGAAAATAAAAAGCAATATCTTAAATGCTTATAAGGGACTGATGGAGAACGGGTTTCTGACTCACGATCCGAACCTGATATATACATATCACCAAAAGTTTATGGCATTAAACGACAGTGTTTTTAACGATAAAAACATGAAAGCCATTAACGAGATGGAAGCAAAGTTTAAAACTGCACAAAAAGAGCGCGAAATTGCCGTTCTTACTGCCGACAAAAAAGCCAAAGAACTGGAAATACAGTTGCAGCGCAATCAAAAATACTTTATTATCATCGGCGTTTTAGTTTTGCTTTTTGCAGCTTATTTGCTTTTTAACCGCTACCGGATCAGGCAAATGAGAATAAAAACAAACCTTGAAAAAGCACGTATTACTACCGAGCAAAGGTTGTTACGCTCACAAATGAACCCGCACTTTATTTTTAACTCGCTCAACTCCATAGGCAGCTTTATCGGCAGCAACAACATGGCCGAAGCACAAAATTACCTGACCAAGTTTGCAAAGCTGATGCGTCATATTTTGGAAAATTCCAGAAAACAGGACATTCCGCTGGAAGACGAGTTACAAGCATTGCAACTAAATCTGGAGCTGGAAAAGCTCCGTTTTGAAAACCGGTTTGATTTTGAAATTTCGGTGGATGACACTATCGATGCGGAAAACACTTATATCTCACCGATGTTGATACAGCCTTTTATCGAAAACTCTATCAAACATGGTTTTAAAAACAAACAAGACAAAGGATTTATTAAACTCTCTTTTTCCAAAAGCGGAAACCTGATTGTTTGCGAAATAGAAGACAATGGCATTGGCCGCGACAAATCGGAACAGCTAAAAAGAAAATCAAAAACCAAACACAAATCGCTGGGCACACAAGTAACCTCCGAACGTTTTGAAACACTGAGAAGCGTGAACAATGAAGCAGGATTTACCATTATCGACCTGAAAGACGAAAGGGGTAACGCGGTTGGCACAAAAGTTATTGTTAAAATTCCTTTTGAAGAAGAATAACTTAGATTTATCCGGAATTTGTAAATTACATCATTTTTTAAAATTCAGTGTAAAAACAACAATTTACCACTTTACTTTAGGCATCAAAATTTTGATGTACATTTGTTATCGAACCGAACGGATATTATGTCAAGTATTACGAGCAATATACTTGACATAAATGAAAAATATGTTATATTTACAGCATGAATATTTCAAAGAAAATAGAAGAAAAGGTTAACCGTTTTGAAAACGGCAAAACGTTCACTTACAAAGACCTTAATATAAAAAAAGAAGAATACACTGCAGCAACAAAATCAATAGAGCGCTTAATTAAAAAAGAAATTATCAAACGAATTTCAACAGGGGTGTTTTATAAACCGAAACAAACGGTTTTCGGAGAGCTGAAACCTGATGAAGAAAAGATAATCACCCTTTATCTATTCAAAAACGGGAAAAGAATAGCCTATATTACCGGATTATTACTTTACAACAAAATGGGATTAACCACCCAAATTCCGAAAGAAATCAGCATTGCAAGCAACAAAAAACGGATTTATATATCCAGAGGAAACATAAAAGCAAATGCGGTAAAAAGTTATGTTGATGTAACAGACGAAAATTATAGATTTCTGGAATTTTTGGATACGCTAAAAGATTTTAACAAGATACCGGATTTAGATAAAAAATCAGCAATAACAATTTTGACAAATAAAATACTTGAACTTACTAACAAACAAAGAAATAAATTGATTGAGACAGCCCTCGCCTATCCACCGAGAGTTAGCGCTTTTCTTGGAGCATTGCTTGAAAATATAGGCAAGAAAAAGGAGTTGAGAATTTTAGACGACAGCCTTAATCCGCTATCGAAATATAAACTGGGCCTGACAAAAGAGCTTTTACCAACTGCTGAAAAATGGAATATTAAATGAAACTACACGAAAATAAAGAACTTTTTAAAGACGCAATAGTTGCCACCTCGCAATTAAAAAATATTGCAGAAATTTATATTGAAAAGGATTATTGGGTTACCCTTGCACTGCATTCTGTTTTCACAAACGAAATAGGAAAATCTTGTATTTTCAAAGGCGGCACAGCCTTATTAAAATGTAATCAATTAATTGACCGCTTCTCGGAAGACATTGACATTGTTTTGCTAAAACAAGGCAATGAAAGCAGTAATCAACTCAAAAACAAATTAAAAAAAATAACCAAAGCTGTTGATAAACTCATTCCTGAAATAGAAATCCAAGGAATAACTGACAAAAAAGGAATGATAAGAAAAACAGCTCATAAGTATCCAAAGATTTTTGAAGGGTTGTTTGGTCAAATTAGAGACAGCCTAATTGTTGAAGCAACCTGGCTCGGTAATTTTGAACCCTTTGAAAAAGGGACAGTAAATACATTGATTTATGAAATGATGATTCAAACAAATCAACAACAAATTACCTATATGAATACGGGTTAAACCCTTTTGAAGTAAATGTTTTAAGCCCGGAACGAACATTTTGTGAGAAAATAATGAGTTTGGTTCGCTTTTCATACACAAATGTACCAATAGAAGATTTAAATAACAAGATCAGACACATTTACGATTTAAATCAAATGTTGAAGAGCAAAGAAGTGAAACATTTGTTTACTCAAAAGAGTTTGATAAATTATTATTAACCGTGGCAAATGAGGATGTGTTGAGTTTTAAAAGTGGAAATGAATGGTTGCAAAATCATCCCACAAAAGCAATAATATTTAAAGAAAGTGCAGATGTTTGGAACAAACTTAAAACAACTTACTTCTCAACCTTTAACAAATTGGTTTATGGCGAATTACCAACTGAAAATGAAATTTTAAGAACACTAAATAAATTAACCGAAAGAATGAAAAATATAGATTGGAAAATAGAATAACAACCACCCGTTAACGCATACAGCTTAGTGCAGATGGAGTGATATATAATTAAATATGAACCAAATACATATCGGAGCAAATATGAAAATGAGCGACAAGAAATCATCCACAAACCATATGCGCGGCCGTTAAAGAAATTGTAAATATGATAAAAGCAGTAGTTATTGATGACGAGCGAAAAGCACGGGAGTATTTAATTAACCTTATTGAGAACCGGTTTGACGAAGTTCAGTTGGCAGGTCAGGCTGAGGGTGTTAAAACCGGCAAAAAGTTGATTGATGAGGTAAAACCCGAATTGCTTTTTTTAGATGTGCAAATGCAGGATGGAACGGGGTTTGACCTGTTGGCGGATATCGATCGCACCAACCTGCAGGTAATATTTGTTTCGGCTTACGACCATTTTGCCATTACCGCCATTAAATTCAGTGCGGTTGATTATCTTGTAAAACCTGTTGATGCCGGTGAACTTCGGCGCGCCCTCGAAAAAATCAAAAAGCAGAAATCGTTGACCGAAGTAAAACAAAAACTCGATCTTCTGCTTAACAACATTCATCAAATAGACAAAATAGCACTTACCTCGGTAAATGGCATTGAGTTTGTAAAAATAGACAGCATAATCCGTTGCGAAGCCGATTCCAACTACACCATATTTTATTTAACGGGTAACGAAAAAGTGATGGTATCGAAATCGTTAAAAGAGTTTGAAGATATACTTTCTGCCAAAGGATTTTTCAGAATACACAAATCAGCCATCATAAATCTTTCATTTTTAAAAAAATACATCAAAGGCGAAGGAGGAACGGTAATTCTGGAAGATGGTTCCGAGTTGCAGGTTTCGCGCCGCAGAAAAGAAGATTTTTTAAAAGCCATTTACCGGTAAAGCTGGTTGCAATTACTTTAAATACCGAATTTATAAAACTAAATATCACCATATAACAACCCTGACTCAACGGATAACTATTCGTACACAAATTCAACGGCATGGTTTCCCGTAAGTACAGGCTCGTCGTTGTTTTGTATTATCTCCGTAAGGTTAACCTTGTAAAAGGTATTGGTTTTCAGGTTTTTTTCCTGAATAAGAACCGGAATATAATTTTCGCCGTAACCTGTGGCAAAGCCTTCATTGTTAATTCGTTCAACCAAAACAATTTGTGTTTTACCTATAAATTTTTTGCGATATTGGAGGCGCATTTTTTCCGAAAGCTTTCTTACCGCTTCGCTACGCTGTGTTTTAACATCGCCGTGTATCTGATTAGGCAAACGTTCGGCACGTGTTCCTTTGCGTACCGAATATTTAAAGGTATGAATATGCCCGAAACCGATTCGTTTTGACCTGTCAAGAGTCTCCCGGAAATCCTGCTCCGTTTCACCCGGAAATCCGACAATAACATCGGTAGTAATGTTAAAACTGGAAACCTCTTCGCGCAGTTTTACGGTCATCTGTTCAAAAAGCTCACCACTGTACATTCGGCGCATACTTTTTAATATATTTTCAGAGCCGCTTTGCAGGCACAAATGCAGGTGCGGTGTCAGCTTAGGATGATGAAACAGCTTAAAAAAGCTATCGGTAAAGCCATCGGGTTCCATGCTCGAAATGCGAACTCTGAAATTGCCGTCAATGGCAAGTATTTGCTTTACAAGCTCTTCAAAATCAACATCACCATACGAGTAGGTACCTAAATTAACTCCGGTAAGAACCACCTCCTTAAAACCATAACTTATTACCTTGCGAATATTTTCGAGCACCTCCCCTACAGGCCGGCTGATGGCCCTGCCGCGGACTTTGGGAATAATGCAGTAGGTACAAAAATTATTGCAGCCATCCTGAATTTTAATCATCGACCGTGTGTGAGCCGTGGTTTTGGCCGGCCGGTAATTGAAAACATCTTTTTCAAATAAATCGGGATTGGCTGTTTCGCCTTTAAAATGAGCCTCAACCAATTCAACAATAGATGTTTTATGGTCGTTATCAACTACATAATCAACCTTATCACTTTCCATAAGCTGATTTTTGTAATTGGTGGCCATACAGCCGGTAATAATTTTTACCGATTTATCGTGCAATCGTTTGGTGCGATTCATCACCCTTTTCGATTTTTGATCACTTTGGTTGGTTACCGTACAGGTGTTTATAATGTAAACATCTGCTTCGGCTTCAACATCGTCAGTTACCTCGTATCCTTTTGCAGCAAATTCCGACATCAGCGAGTCGGTTTCAAACAAATTAAGCCTGCATCCAAGGGTTTTAAAAGCTACTTTCTTAGTCATGGTAAGGCCCTTTTGGTTATAAAATTTTCAACAATTCACCTTCGGTAGAAAATGGGGCAGCCGAAGTTACTTTCACCTTAACATACCGGCCTATAAGCTGCTCATCATCAGCAGCAAAACGAACAATAATTTTACCTTCGGTTAGTGCCGACAAATATCCTGCTTTACGGTCTTTACCGCGTACAAGCACTTTAAAAGTTTTGCCTTTCAAACCCCTGTTGTAGTCCAGCGAGTGCTTCATCAACTCTTCGGTAAGCTTATGGTATCTTTCTTTTTTTACCTGAACCGGAATATCGTCGGGCCACTCGTGGCTGGCTGCTCCCGGACGTGGCGAATATTGCGCAATGTAGGCCATATTATACTTAAACTCCTCCATGGCTTTCCGTGTGTTTTCAAATTCCGTTTCCGTTTCGCCCGTAAAACCAACAATAATATCGGTAAAAAGAGTTGCTTCGGGAATAAGCTTTCTGATGGTTTTTACAATATGGCGGTATTGTTCCAAATTATGGCTCCGGTGCATTCTTTTTAACATGGCATCATCCCCCGACTGTACAGGCAGGTGAATTTGCTTGGCAAGACATTTGTATTGTGCAATAACCTCAATAACCTCATCGGTCATATCCTGTGGATGAGGCGACGTAAAATAGAGCCAAAAATCATTGTCGCTGTTGTCTCCAATTTCTCCAATATGGCGAAGCAAATCAGGAAAACTCATTTCGTCGCCTTTTTTGTCCAGTCCGTATGAGTTTACATTTTGCCCCAAAAGGGTGATGGATTTAAAACCGTTATCCACCAAATTTTGTACCTCGCGCAAAATATCTTCAGATGGTCTCGAAACCTCTCTGCCCCGTGTGTAAGGAACGGCGCAGTATGTACAAAACTTGTTGCAACCGTTTTGTATGGGCACATATGCTTCAAAACCCGAACCGTATTTTGGTTTGATGTGCCAAAACTCCTCAATACCTTTATCCGGACGAGGCAGCTCTTTTTTACCCTTTTTATTTTGGGGTGTTGCAACCGGTTTTAAAAGTGATTTCTCCAAAGATGAATTGTCTTCGGAAACAGCAACACGATTTTCAAAATCTTTATCAAGTGTTTGCATGCCCGCAGGCGTAACAATTCCATATTGCCTAATCATGTCGGGAAAAGCAGGCAGCTCGCTCATGGTAAACACCAAATCAAAGAGTTTTAAAAACTTTAATTTATCGGCGGGCAAAACGCAACCGGTAACAAAAGTGAGCATATTCTTTTTATCCTTCTGCCTGTTCCATTTTTTTATGCGCGTATAAACTTTGTCGATGGCCTTTTGCCTTACCGAACAGGCAATAATCCCAACAATATTAGCCTCATTTTCGTCGTCGGCAGCTTCGTAACCCAATCCTTCCAGCACTTTTTGCACCCGTTCGCCATCGGAAATATTCATTTGGCACCCCAGTTGCAATATATAATATTTCATAAAAACAATATCTTTAATAATTCATTTTCAGACATTTAATAAATCACCGCCCGTGTTTGATGCGGCAAAAATAGTTATTTCAAATTGTTTAGAATAATTTTAAATTGAATATTACAATTTTTTATACTTTTACCTATTATAAAAGAGCATCCATTATGAGTGACAAAAACAACGATTTAGACAGTTTATCCAGACTGAGAGAAATAATTTTTGGCGAACAAATGGCCAGGCTGGAAGAGGAAATAAAAAACCTTTCGTCCGACAGCAAGGTTAATTTTGAACGGCTTTCCAACGAGTTTAAACAAATTTTACAAGACAAAGAAGATACTTTTAAACAGCTTTTAAACGAGCAAAAAGAAGCTTTTGAAACACAAATACAAAAGCTGGCCGACTCAAAAGCCGATAACATTAAAATGGCAGAAGCATTGCGTAAACTGGCTGATACTTTTGACAGCAACGACTAAACTTTGATTCTATTTATGAGCAACAACGAATTTATAAACGTACTTACAAAAGCCCAACTATCGGAACTGAGGAAAATCATTACGGGGCTGGACGAAGAAGATTTGTACAGGTTAAACAGCCTTATAAAAGACCCTGATGCCTTTTCCGATTACATTGTCGAATTTCTGCCACTCTCCTTAAAAAAGTTAATCTCTTCCAATCAAATTTCGTTGGATGAAATTATCCCTTTTATCGAGCAGGCTATTCAGTCGAGCATAAAAGCCAATCCGCAAAAGTTTGCCAACATTTTGTACCCCATTATGATTCCTGCCATCAGAAAAGCGGTGGCAGAAGACATAAAGCGAATGCTCGACAGTGTCAGCTCGTCGGTTGATAACAGTTTTTCCGTTAAACGAATCGGATGGCGTTTTCAGTCGATATTTTCGGGGAAAAGTTATGGTGAAATTGTTTTATCACATGCTTTTATTTACCGGGTAAGAGAGGTTTTTCTTATCCATACCGAAACCGGATTATTGCTTTCGGAAGTTAAAGACGAAAGAGGCGGGTTGTCGCAAAATGCCGACATGGTTTCGTCAATGCTGACAGCCATAAAAGATTTTGCTCAGGATTCGTTAAAGGTCGATCGTTCCAAAAGCGACCTGAGTACCATTCAAATGGGGGAATATACCATTTGGATTGAGCCGGGCCCCTATGCCATTGTTGCCGCCATTATTGAGGGACGTCCGCCTGAAGATTTAAAAATAACCCTCAAGGAGGCCATTGAAGCGGTTCATGTTAATTTCGACCGTGAACTTAAGTCGTTTGACGGAGATACCGGCGTTTTTATTAAAAGCAACCGTTTTTTGCAGTCATGCATCAAGCAACAGCAAAAGGAACAGAAAAAAAAGAAACCTGTTGCTTCCATACTGCTGTTGCTAATACTTTTGGGCGCGCTCGGATACTGGATATACCTCACCACCGACAGCAACATCAGGTTTAACAACTTTGCAAAGTACCTCGAAAATCAACCGGGCATAGTTGTTAATAAATTGTATAAGCAAAACGGATACAGAATGGTTTCGGGCTTAAAAGACCCTTTGGCCGAAAATCCGTATAACTACAGCGGGCAATTTGGATTCGACACCACCAACCTGCAATTTAAATTCAAATCATATATCTCGCTCGATGAGGCTATTGTGCTAAAAAGAGCTGACACCCTGTTACAATCTTTTAAAAAGCAGCATTTACATCTTTCAAATGGAACACTTTATTTAAAAGGCCGCTTTACTCCTGCAAATGCCGACTCCATCAGGAAAGTCATGTTGTCAATGGAGGGCATTAAAAATATTGTGTTCGACAGCATTGCCAAGCCTGTAAAACCCAAAGCAGGTTTAAAGAAGAAGGCTAAAACGAACTTTTTTAACATTGAAAAGTATTACTTTGTTTTCAAATACAATTCTTTTAAATTAGATTCGGCTCAGAAAGTAAAATTTGCCGGTTTAATAAAATACATCAGAAAAAATTACGATTTTAATTTTGAAAACGATTCGGTACCGGTGGTGGTGGTAATTGCCCACACAAGCAAATCGGGTAATGCTGTCGCCAACAAAATTGTTGCTTTTAACAGAGCCAAACAGTTTATAAGGCTAATGGTTAAAGCCGGAATTCCGGAGGAAACGCTTGTTCCCACGGTAAGCTACAAAGAAGAAGAACAGGACTCGTATCCCTTACGATCGGTGTCGTTTAAAGTTAAATATGTTAAACCGGAGGACTTATGATTAAAAAGAAAATATGCATGCTTGGAGCTTTTGCTGTTGGGAAAACAAGTCTGGTTCAACGATTTGTAAACAGTATCTTTTCCGAAAAGTATCAAACTACCATCGGAGTTAAAATCGACCAAAAGCTGATAACAATTGACAATACAGAAGTTAATCTGATGCTTTGGGACATCCATGGTGAGGATGATTTTCAAAAAGTTAAACCTTCGTACATTATGGGGGCTTCGGGTTATTTTATAGTGGTTGATGTTACCCGCGAACAAACGCTGGAGGTGGGCCTGAGCCTGCAAAAAATGGCCGGAGAGATGAGTAAAAATGCCCCTTTTATTGTGTTAATGAATAAAACGGATTTACCTCAATCGGAATGGTACATCTCCGAAGAAACCATAAACAACTTAAAGGAACAGGGCTTTGCGGTGATTCTTACCAGCGCAAAAGAAGGAACAGGTGTTGAAGAAGCCTTTACGCAGTTAACCGGATTAATGATAAAAAAATAGTCTTCGTATGTTAAAAGATTTACCCGTAAAAATTATTGAATATCTGGTGGACGAAATACCGCCCTATACCGGATTGTTGTTGATAAAAGTTGACCACGAAGGCAAGGTTAAAAACTGGAAAGGAAATCCCGCCGACTATCTTAAAAGTCAGCTGAAAAAAGATGAAAAAATTGATGACCTTGTTGCTGCATTAAGTGGTGTGTGTCCGTTCAAAAAAGGAACGGTAAAGCTTACAAAAATTCAACTTAAAGATAAGTATTGCGATATTCACATCATAAAAGAAAACGGACATTACTGGATAATATTTATCGATCAAACCAAAGAGGTTGACAGCCTTAAAACGCTGTTGCAAAACATGAACGAAGAACAACTTAAAAGCAGTACCGAAAGCCTCTCAAAACCCGAAAAATTTCCTTTTCGCCATCTTGACAGGTTAAACTTTGCCACTTTTAAACGTGCCAATGACCACTCGTTTAATCTGCAACAAGATGTTCCTGAATGGATTACAAAACATCCGTTGTACAACACTGTTTCGCACGACTTAGATCCCATTGCAGCTTTTCCGTTTCTTGAGGTTTTCGTAATAGAGGCCGAAACCTTTTGGAAAGAAAATAAAGGCAGCTATGTTGTGTCGGAAACCTGGAGTGAAACATTTGGCAATAAAGATCACTATCTGCGTGCCTATGCGGTAAACTTCAACAACAGCAATTATCTTTTCCTGAAATCGTTTATCCGCGAAGGCGTTGAAGAACAAAATTTGTTGCAGGCTTTTCGCGACAGCAGTCTGGCATTTGATAAACTTGCCAAAGCCGAAAAAAAACTCAAAGAACTTTTGGCTTATAAAAATAAATTTAACTCTATTATTTCGCACGATTTAAGAGCGCCCATTGCCGCTGTACTTGGCGTGGTTAATGTTTTAACTACGGATGAAGAAGAGATTGGAAAGCTTAACGAAGACTATCAGGAGCTTATTTATGCCATTAAAGATGAAATGGTACGTATGCTTGATTACAACAACAAGCTTTACCATTGGGCTAACCTTGAGCTGGGGAATTTTAAGCTGGAGTTTGAAGATATTCTACTGAACGACATTGTTAAAATTGCAGCCGAAACTGCACGCGAAAAGTGTAAAGAAAAAAACATACAGCTTAACATTAACATAAAAGACAAAATTAAACTGCGCATCGACAAAACCCTTTTCCTGCAAGCGCTTAACAACCTGCTTTCCAACGCTATTAAATTTACCCCCGAGGGAAACTCAATTACCGTTACGGTTGCAAAAGATGGCGGCGGCGCTTATATATCGGTAGCCGATACCGGGATTGGCATGAGTGAACAAATGGTGGAAAATCTTTTTGAAGAATCGGACAACACTACTACTTTGGGAACATCGGGAGAAAAAGGAACCGGCCTGGGGCTTGGTATTATTAAAAAAATTGTTGAAGCTCATAAATTTGATATTCGCGTTACTTCAAAACCGGGTGCAGGAACTACATTTACCATCGAGATTCCCGAATCAAATATAGTGTAACAATTATACCATAGGATAGAATTTCACCGGCACCGGTGACGTGCAAAACACGGTTGTAAGCACCAAAAAACAATCAACAAATATCAAAACAATATTCCATGTGGAACCCGCTCCGAGAAGTCATATGATGAATATATTTTCAAAATATTTACAAATATCATAGCTGTGAATCAGTTAAATAAAAATTCACCGGATGACTAAATATTTGCGTTTGGACTTTTAGGAGTGGACTCAGAATTGTATTTTTAGTATTTATTTGATTTTTGTTCATTGTAATTTGGAATTTTATTTTATAAACAGCCCTGACTTAAGGTGCACATTTTCAATTAACAACAGCATACCATGAACCGGCAAATCATCAGGCTTGCCTTACCAAATATTATTACCAACATCACAGTCCCGCTTTTGGGTATTGTTGATTTGGCCTTAATGGGACACCTTAACAATCCGGTTTACATTGGAGCCATTGCGTTGGGAAGCACCATATTCAACATTATTTATTCCAGTTTTTCATTTCTTCGCATGGGTAGCAGCGGGCTTACCTCGCAAGCCTTCGGAGCCCGCAAAAAGGAGGAGGTTTCTCTTATTTTGCAACGTTCGCTCCTACTTGCCTTTGGTCTTGCCTTGGTTATTATGCTGTTTCGCTATCCCATTCAATGGATTGCCTTAAACCTGTTAGATGGCAGTGCGCAGGTTAAATTGCTGGCACAACAATATTTTTATATCCGCATTTTGGCAGCACCGGCAACCTTGGGCCTGTATGCTTTTTACGGATGGTATCTGGGAGTACAAAACGCTGTAATTCCCATGATTCTGGCAGTCGTGGTAAATGTGGTAAATATTGCATTGAATTTTTTGTTTGTACACTCCTTTGGAATGAAATCGGACGGTGTTGCATGGGCCAGTGTAATAGCACAATACAGCGGTTTGGTTTTGGCCGGAATCTTCTTTTTCTCAAAATATAAGCAGTATCGAATCAGGTTTTCCATGAAGCAAATAATTGAATCACGTGCCATTAAACGATTCTTTGGGGTTAATACCGATATCTTTATCCGAACGGTTATGCTTTGGTTTGTACTTGCTTTTTTCACCAGCCGGTCAGCCAAATCGGGTGACAATATCCTGGCAGTAAATACCCTGCTTTTTCAACTGTTCTATTTTTTCAGCTATTTTGCCGACGGATTTGCCTACGCCGCCGAAGCCCTCACCGGAAAAGCCAAAGGTTCCCGCAATTTCGACGAAATGAAATTGGTTGTCAAAAGTGTATTTATATGGGGGTGGGTTATCGCTTTAACATTTACCGTTATTTATGGTTTTGGCCTGGATGTAATTATGAAATTGTTATCGGATAACCGTTTAATTCTTACCATGGCCAAACCGTACTATGTGTGGATTATGATAATACCCCTGATAAGTATTGCTGCTTTTAACTGGGACGGTATATTTATAGGTGCCACCGCTTCACGGGCCATGCGAAATGTTAGCATTGCCGTATCGATGTTGATATTTTTACCGGCCTATTATGCAACGCACTCGGTTTGGGGAAATCATGGTCTTTGGTTCGCTTTCGATTTGTTTATGCTCGCCCGCGGATTGGGAATGTGGTACTATTACCAAAAAGGCGTACTCTATGCATAAGTTATATTTTACTCAAAGCAGCCAGTACCGGCTCTTTTTGAGAATCTTGTAAACACAACCGAACCTTTTTCTGAAAATTGTAGCAGGTCATCTGCCTGATATTCATCTTTTTACTAATCTGATACGAAGAGTACCCCGGAAGTTTGCAAACAAGCAAAGCCATTTCAAAAGCCTGTATGATAGGTATTTTGCAACGATGAAACGCTGTGTGTGCCGTAGCCGATTCCTCCTTTTTACAACGTGTGCACCTACGGGAATAAGGTGTTTTACCCTTACAATAGTTGGTGTGGCCACAGCTTTTACAAACAAAACCGTTCTCCCACTTCAGGTCGGCCAAAAACTTTAAACAAGCCTCTTCGTCTTTAAACCTCTTTCTGAGATTTAAAACCAAATTTTCATATTCTATTTTAATTTCCGGCATTAATAAAAAGTTTTTGCAAAAATAGATAAAATGTCATAGTGATATTAAAGCGCTATAAAGAAATTATACTTATCTTTGCCGTCGATTTAAAGTAAAAATTAAACAAACATCTAATAATGAAGAAATTAAGCATATTAATGATACTGTTCTTTGCTGCTAATTTAATGGCTTGTTCAAACAGCGAAGGAAACGAAAAAGAGGGAAATCAGGCTAAAACGGAAATATCGAAAGATAAAAAAGCAACATCAAATGCTGCGCCCGAACATCTTACCTACGATTCGTTTTTAAAAAAGGTATGGAATTTTGAAAGCAATCCGCAAGAATGGGTTTACGAAGGTGATGTACCTTGTGTAATTGATTTTTATGCCGACTGGTGCGGCCCCTGTAAACGAGTTGCTCCTATTATGGATGAATTGGCCAAAGAGTACGACGGCAAGCTAAAAGTTTATAAAATAAATGTGGACAACGAAAAACAACTGGCATCCGTTTTCAGGGTAAGAAGCATCCCGTCGGTACTTTTTATTCCCAAAAAGGGAAAACCGCAAATGCAAACAGGCGCCATGCCCCGCGATGCCTACTTTAAAGTTGTAAAAGAACAGTTGCTGGGACAAAAAGCAACCAAATAATAATAAATAACAGAATTTCAGATAACAAATATTTAAAATGGAACATTTAACCAAACAAACATTTTTTGAAAAGGTATTCAACTACGAAAAAAACCAGGATTGGAAATTTGAAGGCGAATTACCTTGTATTATTGATTTTTACGCCGACTGGTGTCAGCCTTGTAAAATTGTAGCTCCTATTTTGGAAGAGCTTGCCGGCGAGTACGAAGGCAAAATTAATATTTACAAAATCGATACCGAAGCCGAAGTTGAATTGGCAGGAGCTTTTGGTATTAAGAGTATCCCATCCATGCTGTTTTGCCCCAAAGAGGGACAACCGCAAATGGCTGTAGGAGCACTGCCTAAAGAAACACTTATTCAGGCCATCAACGATGTGCTGCTAAAATAATTCAGGCAACAAAATAAAAAAAGGCTGTGGTTTTTAATCACAGCCTTTTTTTATTTTTGCAAACACATGTCAACAAAACACCTAAATACCCTTTTGCTTCCCACTGCCTTTTTAGGAACGACAGAGTATTTTTATTACCTTAACCGGGCTCATGTGGTCATCATTGAACAACACGAAACCTGGCCAAAACAAACCTACCGTAACCGAACGGTTATTGTAAATGATAAAGGTACACTGCCATTGGTTATTCCGGTAAAAAAACCCTACGGCAACCATACCAAAACAAAAGATATTGTTGTTTCGCATATCGAAAATAGTCTTGTTAAACACTGGCGCTCCATCGAAACGGCTTATCAAAATTCACCCTACTTTCTTTATTATGCCGATGCGATAAAAGACATTTTCCTCTCCCCTGTTCAAAATCTTTTGGAGCTGAACACTTTGTTAACCCAAACTGTTTGTAAACTGACGGGCATTGATACGGAAATTAAACTTAGCAGGTCGTTTGTTAAAACAGCACCGGATAACACTACAGATTTACGCTTTAAACTCTCTCCCAAATTGCCGCCAACCATTGCAGTGTTTCCCCAATACACACAAGTGTTTATCGATAAGCAGCCTTTTGTTCCCAATGCAGGTATTTTAGATTTACTTTTTTGTCTTGGCCCCGAAAGCAAAAGCTATTTGGATAAGCTTTATGTTGACTGATTCCTGTAACTAAAAAACGAAGCTGTTTCGGGTTTGCAACCTGAAACAGGTTTACTATACAGATATTTAGAATTTTACCACCATCAGAATTGCAAGTCCTGATGAACTTGCCAAGAAAAAAGCTTGCCGTAAAGATTTACTATTTATGCGTAACCGATATCTTTTTCTTAAGCTCGTCCATGCGCTTTAAAACCTCAGCTTTTGAAAGGGTATTTTCATACTCCTTAGTTAACGACATTTTGTAAAAGTTCAAAGCCTTCTTAAGGTTGCCGAAAACAAAATAGTAGTCGCCTGCCAACTTATACCCGTAATAATACTCGGGATTGGCATTTATCATACCGAAAATGGTATTTTGCTCATCAGCCACAGGCTCTTTATTACGGATTGCCCTGCGCACTATATTTTTTAATTTTTTAAACTTTAAAAACCCGAAATAGGAGCCGCTGTCCAGAAAAGGATCTTTATTGATAATTAAACCGGGCTCATCCAAAGGTTGGGTAGGTAAAAGCGATTTTACATTTTTAAATACCTTGTTCAAGTCGTAGCACACGTAATTATTAAGTTGCCAGGGATTAACCGAAACCCACATTTTAAGTTGTTTGGGTTTAAAAATTACACTATGATGCGAAATTAACTGGCACATGGCTTTTTCGTTTCCAAAACCAATGTTTTTACCGTTTAAACCTTCCTTGTTACGCAGCACCTCCGCGGCCTGCTCTTGTTCAAAAGCTCCCTGTTTTTCGTAGCTGCGTATAAGTTGTTTACACCTGTTTTCGCGGTACAACGAAGGCGAAGTTTTAATGTTCTCAATATTTTTGGGGTCGTTGGCAAAAGTTTTACTTTGATAGTGGTTGGCGCAAACAATAAAATTGGTATCGTTGTGATAAAATCCGGTTTTCTCAGGAGATTTTTCAATAATGGCTACATCGTCGTCCTGTGCCGAGCCAATCAAAATAGACTCGGAGACAAAAGTTTGAAACTCATCCGCTATTTTACGGGCTTCGGCAATATTTTGTGCATGCTGTAAAATGTATCGCGCCAGTATTGAAATAGGGGTAGCCGCTTTGGTTGGCATATCCGACCTCGCAGCATTGAGGGTTACCGTGAGCCCTTTTTCATTCATCCCCGACACAACCCCAATCATGCTTGCCCAGGTAATATAGGCAAATTTATACCCTTCGTCGGGATTAACAAAAGCTACAATTTTGTTTTCGGCAAAATCGTCGTTAACATAAAAATCAAAATTGCGGCCTGTCAGCAGGTCGTTGCTGCCTTCCCCTTTATTTACCCCGAAAGAAGTACAGCCCACCATGGCCAAATCAACCAGGGCGTGGCCAATATCGTGGGCACCATGGTAATTAAGCATGCGCTGATAGGGTGGCGCAATAAAATCGTATTGATGCGAACACGACAACGAAATGCCATATATTTCTTCCTTGTAAGGTTTGGGAATATATTGATCAATATCACGGTCGAACCAGGCAATAAAATACTTTAAAAAGTGAAGATAAAACTTTGACGGAATCATTTTGTTAATCTGCTCTACAAAAGCGTTCTCCTGAACTTCAATCAACTCTTTGGTCAGCTTGCCGCCTGCCACTCCCATATCAAAAGGTTTCCCTTCCAAATACATTTCCCACAAGCCGTATCTGTTTTTGCGCAACATATTATTGTCAAGCAGATAAAAATCCTTTGCTTTTTTCACCCTTTGCAACTTCAACACCGAACGGTCTTTTATTACCGGTTCATCAATGCGTGTTGAATAATCAAAAACAATGGCCAGCAAAACAAATACTACGATAAAAATAACAACTAACCATTTAAAAAACTGTACTATTCTGTTCTTCTTTTTCATATCAAAAAATAATTGGTTACAAAAGTAGCCGAATTATAAAGCTACAATGAATTTTTTCTTATCTTAGTTTCCATAAAATCATAAAATATTTATTTATGAAAATTATTGTAGTTGGAAATTATCCGCCACGGAAATGCGGCATTGCAACCTTTACCCAAAATCTTGTTACCGCTATTTTACAAAGCAACAAAGAAGGGGAAGATACTGTGGAAGTTGAAGTTATAGCCATGAACGACGGAAACAGTCATTATGACTATCCCAATATTGTAAAGCGTATTATCAGCGAAAGCGATAAACAGTCCTACAAAAAAGCAGCCAACTACATTAACGAATCGGGTGCTACACTGTGTTTGCTTCAGCATGAGTATGGAATTTTTGGAGGTAACAGCGGCATTTTAATTTTAGGCCTGATTAAAGCACTCAACATTCCGTTGGTTTCTACTTTTCATACCGTACTGCAAAACCCTTCTTATCACCAACGTGAAATTTTAAAAACAATAGCTGCCTATTCGGCACGTATTGTTGTAATGTGTAACAAGGCCGTGTCACTGCTCGAAGATATTTTTGGTGTTGAAAGAAAAAAAATAAATGTTATCGAACACGGCGTACCCGATTTTAAAGCAATTTTAAAAGAAAAACCTGTTAAGCCTGAAAAATGGGTAAACAGAAAAGTGCTGATTACTTTTGGATTGCTAAACCGCAACAAAGGTATTGAAACGGTAATCAGGTCGTTGCCGGCAGTTGTAAAAAAACATCCTGAAGTTTTGTATGTGGTATTAGGAAAAACCCATCCCAATGTGGTAAAAGAGCATGGCGAAGAGTATCGCAAAAGCCTGCTGGAAATAACAAAACAGCTGAACCTTGAAAACCATGTTGACTTTTTAGATCAATATGTAGGCGAAAGGGAACTTGTTACTTTACTTTCGCTCGCCGATATTTACATAACACCCTATCTTAACAAAGAACAAATTACCAGTGGAACGCTTTCGTATGCCCTGGGAGCAGGACTGTCCATTGTTTCAACACCCTACTGGCATGCCCGGGAGGTACTTTCAGACGGGGTTGGTAAAATATTCAATTTCCACGATTACAGGGAGTTGTCGGAGATATTAAACACACTGCTCGACAACGAAGCCACCCTGAAAATATACCAACAAAAAGCCCGTGTTTTCAGCAGCAACAGTACCTGGCCCGAAGTTGGCAAAAGATATCGCGACCTGTTGGTAAATGTTACAAAAAACGCCATTCAATATTTAGAGGAGATGAATACGACTCCTGAAATTCCCGAATTTTCGTTTAAGGCTGTTGAGCGGCTGACAACACAAATGGGAATTTTACAACATGCCCAGGGAATTGTACCTTATTATAAAGAGGGGTACAGTCTCGACGACAACGCGCGGGCAATTATTGTTTCGCAAATGGCCTATAGCAGGTTTGGCGATTCAAAATACCTCAACTACCTTACCGGATATCTGTCGTTTTTATTGCTTATGCGCCATAACGACGGTACGGTAAGCAACCTGCTGTCTTACGACAACCGGATTATCGACGGAAAACTTTCGGAAGACACTTTTGGCCGTTCGGTATGGGCAGTGGGCTTTTTAATACAAAAATGTAATAACAACAGCATTTTTAAAGTTGCACACGAGTTGTTTCACGCCTTTTTACAAAACATCGACCATCTAAATCATTCAAGAGGCCTTGCCAACACTATTTTAGGGCTCTATTATTACATTCGCAAATTTCCGGATCAGGTGCAACAACTTGAAAATTTAACAATGCTTGCCGACAAGCTTTGCATGCACTACGAAGAACACAGCATCTCGAAATGGAACTGGTTCGATGCTGAAATTACATACGACAACGGATTATTGCCGGCAGCACTCTATATGGCTTACCTTATCACACATAATCAACGGTATCTGACCATTGCAAATCGGTCGGCAGCTTTTCTTGAGGATGTATGTTTTACCAACAACAGATTGTCGCTTGTTGGAAATAAAACATGGGGCAACAATTCCAAAGGCAAATCGAATGTAGGCCAGCAACCCATTGATGCTGCCGCCATGGTTATACTTTATGATGCCCAATACAAAGCCCTTAGAGAGAACCGCTCGGTTGAGCTGCTAAAAAAATCGTTTCAGTGGTTTTTTGGCGAAAACGACCTGAACATTCCATTGTACGACTCGCAAAACGAAGGCGTTTACGATGGCCTTGAGGAGATTGAAGTAAATCTGAATCAGGGAGCCGAAAGCAACATTACTTACCTGATGGCCAGGCTTATTGCCGAACCCTATTTTAAAATGCAGCAGAAGTAAAGGAAATGGAAGCGAATAAACAAGCAAACAAATAGATTTTCAACAAACTAATAATCAGCTGTTCTCGCCATTTGTTCCCAATATTTTATCTAACTTAACCTTTAAAATCTCACGATCGATGGGTTTTCTGAAATATTCAACCGCACCCATTTTCAAACCTTTCAGCTCTTCCTGTTCGCTGGTATAACCGGTCATAAAGGCTACCGGAACATCAATGTTATTTTGCTGAATGTATTCAAGTAACTGATACCCATCCAAATTGGGCATGGCAATATCCGTGAGCACCAAATCAAATTTATCCCTGATAATTTCCGTCATGGCCACAATGCCATCGGGAGCAACCCTGACTTCGTAGCCCGCCGATTTTAATATACCTTCCACCATACGCTGATTAATGGGTTCATCTTCAACCACCAGTATTTTACCTTTTGATTTTTCACCGGATTTGCCCAATGCATAATCAGACGGGACAAGCCTGTTAAGCAGTTCCTGCAACGGTATAGTGGCATAGGTGGAGGCTGTGTCGGAGGCGGCATAAGGCAATACCAGCTCGTCGTTATTAATGATGGAACCGCACGAATACACTACATTAGGCACATAACCTTCACGTTCGGTTTCGTTGGGCGACAGCAAGGGTTCGGCAAGCTGTCCTATTATTTTTGTAGGATCGTTTAAGTCCAGCAAAATGGCTCCAAGACTGTATTTGCGCATGGTTCCCACCCCATGGGTTATTACCAGCCAGCCATATTTGGTTTCAATGGGCGAACCGCTGTTTCCCACCTGAATAAATTCCCATGGAAATTTCGGCTCCTGAATTTTTTGTACGTCGTGCCACAAATTAATGTCATCGGAAAACATCACATAATTGTTGATACCGTCCAACCTGGAAAGCATGGCATATTTCCCGTTAATTTTTCTGGGGAAAAGTGCCATTCCTTTATTTTGGGCGTTTTCGCCATAAATGGGCATAAATTTAAAATGGTAAAAATCTTTGGTTTCGATGAGTTTGGGCATAATCGTACGACCATTATAAGCTGTATATGTTGCATAATAAGTAACACTGCCGTTGTCTTCGGTAAACTTCACAAAACGAGCATCTTCAATGCCGTTGCTCTCGGCCGATGCAATGGGGAATATTACCCGCTCCGAAATGGATGTGTCGTATGAAAAAGTGATGGAGTAGTGCGAGTCGGCAAGATAGCGAATCGACTGAATCATATTGCGTTGATATTCGTTGGGACTGATTTCGTGAATAACCTGATCAATGGCGTTGTTCAGCTCGTTATAATCAAACTCAAACCGTAACTTATCCATCACGGCATGCACAATTTTTTCGTCAATATTCATATCGGCAAGCTTGTCGGTAAAACGTTCTTTTTTATAAACAACATTTTTTATTTTATCGGCCTCGTTTACCAGAGTACCCCGCGGCAGCATGGTAAGCTTGTTATCCTTATCCAAAACCCCGCCTCTGAAAACAATAGAAGAAATATGCCCTTCGCCGGTAGCTCTAAAACTTATTATCACCCTTTTTTGACCTTCCTGAAGACCTGTCTGGTCAGGGTCTTCCACCATTGAAGGGTTAAAAAAGGCAGCACTCTCAATAGAATATTCGCTGGTAAAATAGGCCCCAATCAGCAGCTTTTTAATTTTTGATGCCTCCAAAAGCCCTTCAATTTTCCCTTTCATGATATCGCATACCCGCTCGTAATGCCGCATGTAAACCGATGAGATGTTGCGATGCCGCGATGAAAATTCACGCAAAGTCTGGTTTAAAACCAAACCGGCCATTTTTTCAGGCATCATTAAAAGTTTATCAACAATGGAAATAACCCGCGATTCGGGTCCGGGAAAGAAAAACCGCGCTATAATCCGTGCCGAATCAGGATTAAAATAAATACCGCTTCGTTTTATCGTTGTGCTCATAATAATGTAAGTATTGATGGAAAGGTTTGTAAAGATAAGCATTTCTCCATAATATTTAGAACTTTCAAAAGGCGGAAGTTGTCAAAAATTTTATTTTTATTTAGAATTAATACAGATTAGACTAAAGAAGTTGTATTTTTGCCGGTGTAAAATATGAAAAACAGATAGAAATGAGCAGCAACAGAAAATATACATTGGACAATACCGATAAAGCAACCTTAAGTAACTGGTACTCGTTGCTTACCCTTGGCCGCCAGTTGGATGAAAAAGCACCCAACTACCTAAAACAGGCGCTGGGATGGTCGTACCATGCTCCCTATGCCGGCCACGACGGAATACAGCTGGCTATTGGCTTACATTTCGACAGGGAAAAAGACTTTTTGTTTCCTTACTATCGTGATATGTTAACGGCTATTTCAGCCGGCATGACGGCCGAGGAGATTATTTTAAACGGCATCTCAAAAGCTTCGGATCCTTCCAGTGGAGGACGCCATATGTCGAACCATTTTGCCAAGCCCGAATGGCACATTCAAAATGTATCGTCAGCTACCGGAAACCACACGTTGCATGCAGCGGGTACTGCACGTTCCATAAAAATTTATAACGGAGGCGGTGTTGCCATCAGTTCACAGGGCGAGTCATCAACATCGGAAGGGTATGTATTTGAAGCTATTAACGGCGCATCCAAAGAAAAACTTCCGGTAATTTTCGTTTTTCAGGACAATCAATATGGTATTTCAGTACCACAAAAAGATCAGTCGGCAAACCGCCGCGCAGCCGAAAATTTTAAGGGTATTAAGAACCTTAAAATAATGTATTGCGACGGGAAAAACATCTTCAATTCCATGAACACCATGTATGAGGCTAAAAAACATGTTTTGGTAAACAGCGAGCCTGTTATTGTTCATGCCAACTGCTTAAGGATTCACTCCCACTCCAATTCCGACCGCCATGAACTTTACAGGGATGAAAACGAACGGCATTGTGTTAAGCTCAGCGATCCGCTGACACGATTCAGGGTACAGTTGCTTCACTCCGGAAAATTTACCGAAGAGGAGCTTAACAACCTTGACCTACAGGCTAAAAAAACCATTTCGGCGGCGCATAAAAAAGCTTTAAAAGCAGCCGGTCCCGACCCGAAATCAATATACGATTTTGTGATTCCCGAACCTTATAAAGCCGATAAATACCCACAAGGACTTCACGATGGAACCAAAGGCGAGAAACTGAAACTTATTCAGGCCTTAAATCAAACATTAAAGGCCGAATTCCGGCATAATCCTCATACCTTTTTATATGGCCAGGACATGGCAAACAAAGACAAAGGAGGTATTTTCAATGTATCAAAAGGGATGCAAAAGGAGTTTGGTAAAATCAGGGTTTTTAATGCACCCATTGCCGAAGACTATATTTTAGGAACGGCCAACGGCATGACCCGTTTTGACGAAAAGATAAGAGTGATTGTTGAAGGTGCCGAGTTTGCCGACTATTTTTGGCCTGCCATGGAACAACTGGTTGACAGTTCACACGATTATTGGCGCAGCAACGGTAAGTTTTCTCCCAATGTTACTGTACGGTTAGCTTCAGGCGGATACATTGGTGGCGGATTGTATCATTCGCAAACCATCGAGTCGGTGCTTACCAGCTTTCCGGGTATCCGGGTGGTTTACCCCACTTATGCCGATGATGCTGCGGGATTGCTTCGTACAGCCATTCGTTCCAAAGGCCTGACGCTTTATCTGGAGCCGAAAGCCATTTACAACGACCCTGCCGGTGAAGCCGTGGTACCTGATGATTTTGAAGTTCCTTTCGGAAAAGCACGCATCCGGCGCGAAGGTATTGATATGTCGATAATTACCTATGGCAACACCCTGCCCATGAGCATTGCCGCTGCCGATATAGTTGAAAAAGAGACGGGTAAATCAATTGAAGTAATCGACCTTCGTTCGTTGTTGCCTTTGGATGAAGAGGCCATTTTAAAAACCACCGCAAAGACCAATCGCGTGTTGGTAGTTCACGAAGACAAAGTTTTTAGTGGTTTTGGCGGAGAGGTAGCAGCTCTTATTACGGAAAAGGCTTTTGAAAACCTTGATGCTCCCGTTAAACGCCTTGGTGCCACCTTTACCCCGATTGGCTTTAATCGTGTTCTGGAAAAAGCTATCCTTCCCAATACCGAAAAAATTATTGATGCAGCAATAGCGCTTTTGGAGTATTAATCTGTTAAGGATACTTTTATATTAGATAATACCATCTTTATTTCTCCCATTCAATATTTACACTACACTGCGGGGAATTATACTTTATAGTTTGATATATTCTTATTTATGATACTTATTCAACTACAAAGTTGTATTTAAAAATATTTACCTTATCTTTGCAGAGATAAAAACTATTGCTTGTTGAAAGAAAAAGTCCGCATATTCTTAAAAGAATTCAAAGAGAAGATGTCAATATGGGATGTTCTTTTTCGTGATGACAGGGGTAAAAACCTAAATACATTAATATTATTGGAACTTCCTCCGTCAGAACGAAAAAGGATTTTACACTCATTGAGAATTGAGGATTATTCCGATGGGCCCATTCTTGAAAATTTATATGGCGGCTCTGACATGTGGATTTTTGGAAAAGAAGTAAAAGGGAAAGAGATATATATTAAAATTACGATGGGTACTTTTGGGAGCAGCGTAATATGCATCTCCTTCCATATCGCAGAACACAAAATGCAATACCCTTTAAAATAGAGCATTATGAAAAGTCCAATTACAGGTAAAGAGATGATTCTAAAAAAAGAAAAAAGAACTGTTCAGTTTAGAAGGAAATCATTTAATATTGTTTACCATTATTATTATTGTAGCGATAGTCATGAGCAATTTACCACTACACAATTAGATGAGTTAAATACAAATCAGGTTTATAACCAATACCGCGATTTAAATCATATTCCATTCCCCAATGAGATAGTCAGAATTAGAAAAAAATATGGACTTTCGGCATTAAAGATGTCGGAAATTCTGGGATTTGGGGCCAACAGTTACCGCCAATATGAAAAAGGAGAAATTCCAAGTGTTTCAAATGCCCGGTTAATTCAAATGCTCGACGACCCAAAAAAGTTTATTGAAATGGTTAAGTTGTGCGATACATTAGATAAAACATTAAAAGATAAATATTTAAAAACAGGATTAAATCTTATAGAGCAAAGAAAAAATGACCATTTTGATTTTAGCGAATATTTATCAGGTAATCATTTGGCGGATATTTATTCCGGCTATAAAAACCCTGATTTTTCCAAATTTACTGAGATGGTAGTTTTTTTCTCTGAAAAGACAGAACCATTTAAAACAAAAATGAATAAATTGCTGTTTTATGCTGATTTTTTAATGTTTAAACAAAGTGGTTTTTCAATAAGCGGCATGAGGTATAAAGCCATTGAAATGGGGCCTGTTCCCAATAATTTTCAAAGTGTTTTTGAATATTTAGCCAATCAAAATGAAATAGAAATATTATACACGCAGTTTCCAAAAGGTTATATAGGCGAAAAATTTATTGTGAAGGGTAACCGGAAATTTAATCCTGAATTATTTACAAAAGAGGAATTGGATGTTTTAAATGAAATTGTAAGAGTTTTTGGGAAATGTACCACAAAAGAAATGATTGATTTAAGCCATAAAGAAAAAGCTTGGAAAGAGAACCTCAATAATAAGGGTACAATTAGTTATAAGTATGCGTTTGATTTAATTCAAATTTAAAGTTCGGGAAGAATAATTGTGACACTTTGCAATTGCTATTTTATAGCCCGTTTCTATCACCAAGGTATGCTTTAATAATATTTTTCAATTGAACGTCCTCATGGAACATAACCTTAATAAATTTTCTGTTTTAATTCTGGCAGCAGGACGCTCGCAACGAATGGGCACGCCTAAAATGTTGTTACCCTTTAACAACGAAAATAATTTTCTGGAAATAATACTAAAATCGTATAAAGCAGCAGGGCTGAGCAATATAGCAGTAGTCGTAAACAAGGAAAACAGCCGGTTGGCTGCCCCCTTTACAGTTGGCAACGAGGCAACAGTTGTAATAAACGAGCACCCTGATTGGCAACGGTTTTATTCTGTTTGGGTTGGGTTAAAAACCACCAACGCAAACAACCCCGTTTTTATACATAATATTGACAATCCGTTTGTTGAAGGCGGTTTATTGAAAAAGATGGCCGAAAAACTTCCCGATAACGGTTATGTTGTACCGGTTTATCAACAACACGGCGGACATCCGGTTTTGTTGTCAGGTTATGTTGCAAACAAAATTATTCAGTCGAAAGACTATTCGGCAAACCTAAAAACTTTTTTAAGTCAATTTAATCGTGTTAATGTAGAAACAAACAATGACGATATACTGGTCAACATTAATACATCAGAAGAGTACCGGAAATTTATTTTAAACAAAGAGTTGTCCTGAAGATTACGTTGTTTAAAACCCCTTTACTCAACGGCAAAACCCAATCTTTTCAACATTTCTAAATATTCGGGAACAGCATTTAAAAGCTTTATTGTAAACCGGTTAAATTCGCGCCGCACCGGATAATTATTTCTCTGATATTCAAAGGTATCTATCGACTTACGAAGTCTGTTGTCATCCTGCCCCACATCATAAGTAAATAGTATCGCCCTGCTCATCACCTGATGTTTGTTAAGTCCGGCACAATTAATTTCCAGGCGGGTTTGAGGAGGTAACGGAATATTTTCGGGGTACCAGTTTGATAATCCCAGGTTAAAAAAGTCACTTACCGCCCTCACTGCCATGGCCGTTCCGTTGGCTTTCCCGTCGATAGAGTACCCTGCAATATGAGGTGTTCCGATGGAAACAAGACGAAGCAACTCCGCATCAATATCAGGCTCATTTTCCCACACATCGAGCACAGCCGTTTTAATTTTTTTTTCTCTTAAAGCTCTTTTTAACACCTCGCCGTCAACCACTTCGCCGCGACTGCTGTTAATAATTACTGCACCAGATTTAATTTTACAAAGCAAATCGTTGTTCAAAAGATGAAATGTTTTGTCGGCTCCCTTTCTGATGAGCGGCACATGAAAAGAGATAATATCGGCTTTTAGAGCTATCTCTTCCAAAGAAACAAAGATACCACCTCCGTCATTGCACGCTCTCGGGGGGTCGTTTAAAAGTACTTTCATTCCTAAAACTGACGCCAGTGCGGCAACTTTTGAACCCACATTGCCCACGCCCACAATACCCATGGTAGTGTCTTCAAAATTTATTTGTCGCTGCATATACAGCGTAGCCATCACAGAGGCTATATATTGCATTACGGATTGCGAATTGCATCCGGGAGCATTTTTCCAGGTTATTCCGTTTGATTTGCAATAATCGGTATCGATATGATCAAAACCTATGGTTGCCGTAGCAATAAATTTAACCCTGCTTCCCTTTAACAGGGATGCATCACATTTCGTGCGCGTGCGTACTATCAATGCATCGGCATCTTTAACCCTGTCAGCATTAATTTCGTGGCCGTTATAGTATTCAAGGTTAGCATAAGGTTCCAATATTCCTTTCAGGAATGGGATTTTATTATCGGCAACAATTTTCATTTTTTCAGGGCAATTATCAGCTTAAATGCAATACCACCTGATATAAAAAGGCTGCAATCAGCGCACCGGCAACTGGGCCGGCAACGGGAATCCATGAATAGGCCCAGTCGGTATTATCTTTATTTTTTAACGGGAGCATCCAGTGCACCAGCCGCGGACCAAAATCACGCGCCGGATTAATGGCATACCCAGTGGTTCCTCCCAAACTCATTCCAATGGAAAATACCACGAGAGCCACCGGCAAAGCGCCCAGCGAACCAAGGCCGACCTTGGTGGCACCCAAACTATGATATTCCAACTGCGGCAGGGTTATCATTAAAACAGCAAAAACCAACACAAAAGTACCCGTCATTTCTGAAAAGAAGTTGCTGCGGTATTTTCGGATGGCAGGGCCGGTACAAAAACAGGCTTTTTTTGCTCCCGGTGCGGTAGTAATGTCAAAATGGTTTTTAAAAAACAGAAAAACGGTAAAGGCTCCCATCATGGCCCCTGCTGTCTGGGCTAATATAAAAGGCAGCACTTTGTACCAGTCGAACAGGCCTGCTGCCGCCAATCCAACGGTTACGGCGGGATTTAAATGAGCCCCGCTAATATCGGCGGTGGCAAATACGGCAATAAATACCGCCATACTCCAGCCGGCGGTTATTACAATCCATCCGGCACCATGACTGTATGTTTTTTCAAGGTTTACGTTGGCAACCACGCCGTTACCAAGCAAAATCAAAATAAAAGTACCTAAAAATTCTCCAAAAAGTTCCTGCATTGTTTTATTCTTTGTTTTTACAATAAAGTTATTTTAAGGTGTCATCTTCCGATTGATAGTAATTTTTGGCTACCTCCTCAAAGGCTGCTATTTGACTTAATCGCCAGCGACGGGTTTTTCCCAGTTCTTTTGCCATAATAACAGCAACATCGGGTGCGATTTTTATGCTTTCACGGGCATCTAAAAAAAGTGCTCTGGTGCGTCGTGCTAAAAAGTCTTCTACCGTTCGGGCCATTTCGTAACGAACCGCCCAAGCTGCCTGCGCCTTATAAATCTGAAGTTTTTCACTTAAAAATCCGGAAAGTTTTTTTTCATCTTCACCCAGTGCCAGCACCTTTTCTTTTTCAATGCCATAAGGCGCCAACGGGTCGCTGTGAGGATGAACATTCATGGTAAAACCGTGAATGGGCAGGTGGCGCGTAATACATTCGCGTTCGGGTAATCCGCCCAAGATAACCGCTTTGTCGATGGCATCCTCAGCCATTTTACGGTAAGTAGTCCATTTGCCGCCGATAATGGTTATCAACCCTGACATTGAAATCATTATTTTATGCCCGCGCGAAATTTCTTTGGTCTCTTTTTGTCCTTTTTCAGGTTTTGCCAAAGGGCGCAAACCGGCAAAAACACTAAGAATATCTTTTTTAGTTGGCTGTTTTACAAGATATTGCCCTGCTGTTTCCAACAGAAAATCAATTTCTTCATCCAATGCAACGGGTTCTGTTGAATGCTTTTCCATCAGGGTATCGGTGGTTCCAACCACAACATGGCCATGCCAAGGTACGGCAAACATCACCCTTCCGTCGGGGGTATTGGGAACCATAATGGCAAAATCGTTGGGAAGAAATTCTTTGCTCAAAACCAGATGGACTCCCTGACTGGGCACCACAATATCATCGGCGTCGGGCTCATCCATTTTTACAACTTCGTTAGAAAAAATACCCGTGGCATTGATTACCGTTTTTGCTTGTATGGCAAACTCTTCGCCGGTTTCGTTGTCGGTGGCTGTTACACCGTTAATAAGGGCATCTTTTTTTAAAAGGCCTGTAACTTTACAATAGTTTATTACGGAAGCGCCGTAATCAACGGCTGTTTGGGCAAGGCTGACAGCCATTCTGGAGTCGTCGAACTGGCCGTCCTGATATATGACACCTCCTCTAAGGCCTTCTTTTTCTACCGTGGGCAAGGCTTTAATGGCTTCTTCGCGAGAGAGGTGTTTTGAGGAGCCGAACCCCAGTTTTCCGGCCATCATATCGTACACTTTTAACCCGATGGTGTAAAAAGGCCCTCCCCACCAATCGTAGGTAGGTATAACAAATGACTGGTTTGAAACCAGATGGGGTGCATTTTTAAACATCAGCCCCCGTTCGTTCAGCGCTTCAAAAACCAACGAGATATCACCTTGTTGTAAATAGCGTACGCCACCGTGCACAAGTTTTGTGCTGCGACTGGATGTACCTTTTGAGAAGTCGTCGCGCTCCAGCAACAAGGTTTTGTATCCGCGCGAGGCGGCATCCACAGCGCATCCCAGTCCGGTTGCCCCGCCACCAATAACAACAACATCCCATATTTTGTTTTTTTTCCTGATTTTCTTTAATACGGAATCTCTTTTCATGTGTTTATAAATTTGTAATTACTTGATATACCATGCTTATGTTTTGTCA
>CAYVWX010000005.1:0-7472 GCA_964455635.1 uncultured Lentimicrobiaceae bacterium
TTGTAGCTGATATTCAGCTTGTCGAGTTCGGTTACAAAGCCGGCAGGGTCTATTCGTGCAGTTATCGATTTTAGTTTGATGGAGCGTTTTTCTTCGGGATCCCAAAGTTGCATCTCCAAAGGTACTTTTCCGCTCTTTTCGCGCACTGCTTTTATTAGCTTTTCGGTAAAGGCAGCATCTACTTCCGAAGCGCTGATGTGTATGCTTACCGAGTGTAATTTTTTATCCATCACCTCTTCCATAAGCATCACCTCTTTAACTTGTACCTGAAGGTTTTCTTCGTCGTTGTAACGTGGTTCCACCCTGGCGCTTACAAAAAGGATGGCGCCTTCAAAAATAAGATGTTTTATTTTAAGATACTGTTCCGAGAAAACCATCAGCCTGATGTTTCCGGAAAAATCTTCGAGGGTAAAGATACCGAAAGCCGAGCCTTTTTTTGTCTGGCGTTCAACAGTTTCCGTTACCATACCGCCAAAGGTTACTTTTTTGTTTTTATAGGCTTTTAAATTGTTTTTCAAACTATCTATTTGCACCGAGCAGAATCGTTTCATGGCAACACGGTGGTCGTCGAGCGGATGCCCTGAGATGTAAAATCCGGTAACCTCTTTTTCTTCCTTAAGGGTTACAGCCTGACTCCAGGGGTTACAAGCCGGTATTTCAGGGTCTTTAATGGCGAAAGCATCATCCATCTCTCCAAAAAGAGAAACCTGTTGTGAGTTCTGACGCTCTTTTAGGTTCGCACCGTGTTTAAGTACTTTTTCAATGAAAGTGCTGCCTTCGGGAGTGTCGCGGTGGAAATATTGTGCCCGGTGTGTATCTTTAAAAGCATCGAAGGCACCTGCTTTTGCCAGCGCCTCAAAGCTGCGTTTGTTAACCGATTTAAGGTTAACCCGTTTGGCAAAATCAAAAATGTTTTTAAATGGGCCGTTTTTTTCTCGTTCGCTAATAATATCTTCCACTGCCGAGCCTCCCACTCCCTTTATGGCTGCCAGCCCGAAACGGATAATACCCTCTTTGTTAACGGTAAAATTGTGTGCGCTTTCGTTTATGTCGGGGCCAAGCACAGAGATGCCCATGCGTCTGGTTTCGGCAATAAAAAAGGTAATTTTGTCGATGTTGTTAAGGTTTCTGCTCAGTACCGCCGCCATAAACTCGGCCGGATAATGGGCTTTCAGATAGGCTGTTTGGTACGATACGTATGAGTAACAGGTAGCGTGCGATTTGTTAAAAGCATATTTGGCAAACTCTTCCCAGTCGTGCCATACTTTTTCAGCCTTTTTAAGCGGTAAACCGTTTTTTTCGCATCCCTTTAAAAACTCAACCTTGAGTTTGTTCATTTCGGCAATCTTTTTTTTGCCCATGGCTTTTCGTAGCGAGTCGGACTGGCCGCGTGTAAATCCTGCCATTTTGCGCGAAAGCAGCATCACCTGTTCCTGATAGACGGTAATTCCGTAGGTTTCTTTAAGGATGTCTTCCATTACCGGAATGTCGTAAACAATCTCTTTGCGGCCGTGTTTCCGGTCGATAAACTCGGGAATATATTGCATCGGGCCCGGCCTGTAAAGGGCATTCATGGCAATAAGGTCTTCAAAACGAGTGGGCTTTAGCTCTTTAAGGTGTTTTTTCATGCCATCCGACTCAAACTGAAAAAGTGCTGTGGTTTCGCCTTTGCTGTACAGCTCGTAGGTTTCTTTGTCATCCAGCGGTATCGAACTTATGTCAATATCGATGTCTTTTGAACGTTTGACATTTTCAACGGCATCTTTAATAATAGAGAGGGTTTTAAGTCCCAGAAAGTCCATTTTCAACAGTCCGATTGCCTCGATAAACTTGCCGTCGTATTGTGTGGCTACATCCAACACCGAGTCTTTTACCGTTGACACGGGAACGTAGTTTTCCAGATCGTCGCGGGCGATGATAATTCCGCAGGCGTGGGTTCCGGTGTTTCTTACCGAGCCCTCCAGCGTAAGTGCATTTTTTAAGGTTGATTGAATTTCGGGAGAACCTTCTTTTAGTTGCTTTTTAAGCTCGGGCACTTCGTCGATGGCTTTTTGCAGCGAAATACCCGGTGTGTCGGGAACCAGTTTGGCGAGTTTGTCGGCTTCGCTTAAAGGCAGCTTTTGAACTCTGGCCACATCGCGTATAGCCATTTTTGCTGCCATGGTGCCGAAAGTGATAAGGTGAGCTACTCTTTTCGAGCCGTATTTGTTGGCCACCCATTCCAGAATTTTTTCTCTTCCGTCGTCGTCAAAATCAATGTCGATGTCGGGCATGGAAATACGGTCGGGATTTAAAAATCGTTCAAACAGCAGATGATATTTTAAGGGGTCGATTTCGGTAATACGCAAACAGTAGGCTACCACCGAACCTGCGGCGCTACCCCGTCCGGGTCCTACAATTACTCCCATCTGGCGTGCAGCATTTAAAAAATCCCAAACAATAAGAAAATAATCGGGAAATCCCATTTTCTGAATGGTTTCCAACTCAAAATCAATGCGTTCTTTTATTTCCGGGGTAATGTCTCCGTATCTGAATTTAGCTCCTTCGTAGCTGATGTGTTTTAAATAGCTGTCGGCATTTTCAAAAGGTTTGGGTATTTCAAAAATGGGCATAATGGGTTTGTGGTTTAACTCATATTGCTCTATTTTGGCTACCACTTCGTTTGTGTTGGCAATGGCTTCGGGGATGTCGGCAAACAGCTTTTTCATCTCCTCTTGCGTTTTAAACCACTCTTGCCGTGTGTATTGTAGTCTTTTTGGGTCGTCCACGTCGCTGGCGGTCCCAATGCATATTAACCTGTCGTGGGCATCGGCATCTTCTTTGTTGATAAAGTGTGCATCGTTGGTTGCAACAACCTTAATGTTGTGTTTTTTACCCAGCTTAATCAACTCTTTGTTAACGAAAAGTTGGTCTTCATAAACTTTTCTGTCCATTTCGGGATTCCCCGATGGGTGCTTTTGTAATTCGAGGTAGAGGTCGTCGCCAAAAATTTCTTTGTATTCCAAAATGGCTTCTTCTCCTTTTTCAATGCCCTCGTGAACCAGTTTGTCAGGCACTTCGCCACCAAGGCATGCGGTAAGGGCTATCAGTCCACGGCTATGTTTTTTTAACAGCTCTTTGTCAATACGTGGCTTGTAATAATAGCCTTCTGTCCAGGCTGTTGAAACCAATTTTAGAAGGTTTTCGTATCCCGTGCGGTTTTTTGCCAGCAAAATTAGATGCCAACCCGATTTGTCAAGTTTGTTGTTTTCTTTGTGCTGTAAACCGCGACGGGCTACATACATTTCGCAACCCAATATGGGCAATATATCTTCGTTTAAGCAAACTTCGTGGAATTTTTTTACACCGAACATGTTGCCGTGGTCGGTAATGGCCACAGCCTTCATGCCGTCGTTTTTAGCCTTGGCAATGAGGCCGGGAATGCTTGACAGTCCGTCTAATACTGAATATTGCGTGTGGTTGTGCAGGTGGGTAAAGGTTACGCCTGACAGTTCGGAAATGTCAGAAACGGAAGTTGACCGCGGAGTTTGTTCGGGTTTTGCAATCTCTGTTTCGTGGTAAGCTTCTACATCAAGACCAATGGGTTCAATGGGGCTGTCGTGCAACTGCTGAAATGTTTCTACCACCGAAGGGTCAACTTTAAGGTGCTGCGATTGTATGATTCCCAGCCGGATAAGCTCCAGAAAGCATCTTGCCGTGGCCTGAACATCGGCAGAGGCATTGTGGGCAGCATCAAAATCTTCGTTGAAAAGTTTTTGGTGTAACTCTCCCAAAGTAGGCCATTTGAATTTTCCTCCTCTGCCTCCCGGCAAGGCACAGTAGTTGGTCGATAAATCTTTGGTGTCGATTACATTTAAATCGTGTAGGTTGGTTTTGATACCGGTACGCAGAAACTCGGATCCCGTAACATTAATGTCGAATTCTACATTGTGGCCTGCAATGCCTTTTACCGTGGAAAGCGATTTGTTAAAAATGTTAAGTACTTCTTCCAGTGGCAAGCCTTCCTTTAAGGCGCGCTCGGTAGTGATGCCATGAATTTTTACCGAACCTCGCGGAATTTCAAACCCGTCGGGCCTGATAATATAATTCCGAACCTCTGTCAAATTGCCTTTTTCATCGTGTATCTGCCAGGCCAGCTGTATCACCCTGGGCCAGTTGTCAAAATCGGTTAACGGTGCATTGTAATTGCGGGGCAATCCCGTGGTTTCGGTATCAAAAATTAAAAACATAACTGTAATTAGTTGCTAAAAAAATGTATATGGTTGAAACAAAGCATTCTAAAAATGCGCTTTGCTAAAGGCAAAGTTAGGTAAATAGCTTTTGATAAAATGGGGTTGTTTATAACTTTCCATAATAAGTTTTGAACAAATTCGATACAGGATAGATGTCAAATCATTTTTATTGTTTCAAAATCCGGAAATGTAGCATCTTTGGAAGAAGAGCAATGGTTAAAGTTTTTTATTGAAATTTTTGTCGAGCCCCATTTCTTTTTGTATCTTTGGATTATGAAAAAGATTCCTTTAGTTTTAATTGTTTTGTCGTTGTTATTGCTTTCATCATGTAAAAAAGATTTTAGCAAAATAACTGTGTCCGACTGGAATCCAAATGTTGTGGCACCTTTTATTCAAACGGAATTAACACTTCGCAACCTGATGGGTGTTGACTCGTCGTTGCAAACAGGAAACGACAGTCTGATGGTTTTTTATTATCAGCGCGACTCTCTGCTCAATATAACGGCTGACAGCTTGGTCGATTTTCAGGATACGGTAACAAGCTCTTATGAGTTTTCGTTGGGTGATTTGATGATAAGTGATATTACGCAGGAAGCTGCTGTATCCCTTAACGATTTGCTGCCCTATATTGACCCGTCGGTAGCCGACAGTTTGTCTGCCAACGATGGCAATACCACGGTTTTTCCGCCTTTTCAGCTTCAGTCGCCGGTTACGGTTGAGCTGCCACCCATCGACAGCTACGAAACCCTTACCTTTTCGGAAGGATATTTCGATATTCAAATTACCAACCAACTTCCGGTAACGCTTACCAACTTGCAGTACGACATTGTAGATGTTGTTAACAATGTGGTTTTAAAGTCGGTAACGGTAAACCGGTTGGATTCGGGAGCGGTGGCACACGATACGTTGTTTTTAAAGGGAAAAACCCTTTCCAATACCTTTTCGTATGTTATTAATGGTGTTGAATCGGATGGCAGTTATCCCGACAGTGTATTTATTGATTTGACCAAAGGCCTCGCCATGCAGATGAATGCCCGCGAGATGCACGTGATACACGGTTTTGCTAAAATTGAAAATCAAATTATTTATGCTACCCATCAATGGGTGGATTTGGATTTCGGCGGTAAAAAAATACGGGAAATCTTGTTTGCCGATGGCCGGCTGGATTACCGGTTGCAAAGTAGCCAAAATCTTACCTTAAACATTATGTTGCAGCTCTCTTCGGCCGATGTTGACGGTGTGGTGCCTGAAAATAATTTCGATTTGCCGGCCAACAGCTTTTACGAAGGCAGCTGGAGTCTGGCTAATATGCATGTTGACCTTACACAAGATTCGTTGCAGGATTATAATCGTATGCCCATCTTTTTGGAGTTGGTTGTACAGCCTGCCAATAACATGGTGGCATTTGATTCGTCGGATAAGGTGCAGGCTACGTTTGCAGCAAAACAGATGGTTGCCGATTGGGTTAAAGGAAACTTTGGTAAAAAAGTTTTTTCTATTGACAGCGATACCATATTGCTTGATTTGAGTTTTTTCGACCATATTTCGGGACAGATTGTTTTTGATGATCCGGCTTTTAAACTCAGTTATGACAACGGTTTTGGAATCCCGCTGCTGGCACACACAAATTTTTACGGGGTTAACCCCGAAACGGGCGAAAATGTTGATTTGGGAATAGATTCCGTAGTTTTTAACTATCCCGAAACGTTGGGAGAGACGCTGTCAGATTCGATAACCTATGATAAAACCAATTCAAACATTGTTGGCTTTTTGGCTGCAAGACCCGATAAGCTGATTTTTTCGGGTGAGTATCTTACCAATTGGAACAACGATACAGCAAACTTTGCTACCCGCACTTCATTGCTGACGGCCAATGCCGAAGTACGTGTTCCGCTCGTTTTCAGCACTTCATCGCTGGTGTTTACCGACACGGTTAATTTTTTGGCTGGAGAGGCTGCTATTCCGGTGGGTAGCGGGGCACTGCATTTGAATGTTTTAAACGGGTTGCCTTTCGATTTGGCAATCAGTTTGACAATTCCCGATTCTTTAACAGGCGAAATGATTGATCATGTTGATTTCGACCTTATTCCGTCGGCTGATGTGGATGCTGAAGGTAAAGTAATATCTCCCAAAGAATCCAATGTTTCGGCAGTATTTACGGATTCGTTTATCCAAAATATGTCGAAAGCCAATACCCTGTTGCTGACAGCTAAAACCGTTACTGCTGAAGGAGGTACTGTTCCGGTCGGGCTTTATTCGGACTATAAACTACAGCTGGCCATCTCGTTTGAGGCGAAAGTGCAGCCGTAAGAGAGTAGGGGGGAGAGTTAGGAGTTGGGAGTTAAGAGTTAAGAGTCGGGAGTTGAATTAAATAATATTGAAAAAGACGGTGTAAAATTGAAAACCTAAGGGTTGGAAATAAATTATTAAATCAATGAAATTATTAAAATCCATCGTAAAAGGTTTGGTTATGTTGCTGTTGGTGGTGTTTCCACTGTTGGGGTCGGCCCAGTCGAGTTTAACCGAATATGGCCTTGGAGGTATCCCGCAGGCTGCGGTGCAAAACCCTGCTTTCAGGCCTCATGCCTCTTTGGTAATAGGGCTGCCGGCTATGTCGTCGGTTTGGGCAGGTGTTTACAATACCTCTTTTTCGTTCGATGATATATTTGTTCAAAAACCGGTTGATGATTCGCTTCATTTTGATCTTACAAGGCCCATTAACAGTAAAGCAGCTATCAATTATTTAAGTGAAAATATTGCTGTTGACCTGTTTATGCTCGGTTTTAAAATTGATAAAACCTTTTTAACCATGGGCATTCGTAACAGGTTTTCTTCACGAGTTTATTATACCACCGACCTGCTAAGATTTATTTGGCAGGGCAATGCCACTAATGTGGGACAGCAGTTTAACCTTACGGGAAGTGGTGTTTACGAAGAACATCTTAACGATTATTATCTGGGTCTGTCGTTTCCGGTAACCTATGGCATTGATATGGGGGTTCGGGTAAACTTTTTACAAGGCCTGTCTAACATTGTAACGCAAACACCGCAACTGTCGCTGTTAACACAAACCAACGATCAAACCGGATATGAGCTCATTGCTCAAACCGATTTTCAGGTTCATTCTTCAGGGTTTGAAGGCTTGTTTGCCGACTCCATCTCTTTTTCACCGGTCGATTATTTTCTGGGTTTTAACAACATTGGCTTTTCGCTGGATGTAGGAGTGGATGCAAAGCTTGG
>CAYVWX010000005.1:7572-31584 GCA_964455635.1 uncultured Lentimicrobiaceae bacterium
AAAATCTTTTTAAACGGACAATACTGGTCGTTAAACCGGAAAAATAGTTTTAACCTGCTTTTTGCGGGGCGGTTTTTGGAAGAGTCGTTTGAATATGCGCTTTCGGCAGGTTACACCTTTGCTCCGTCAGATAAGTTTGCACTTAAACTAAGCTACAGTTATTTAAAATATGCTCCGCTTAATGTGGGACTGGGCTTTTATTTTACCTTTAAACCTTTTCAAATATATTTTACCACCGATAATGTTGCAGCTTTTATCTTACCTACAGGTCAAAAATATGCCGGTTTCCATTTCGGCATAAATATACTTATCCCTGCTACTTATAAAAATGATGTTCCTGTTCAAACACAAATCGGAAACACCATCCTTAAAGAGTAGTGTGACAAAAGGTTAGAAATATTATTTTAGCTTTCTTTATATTTTGAGATGTGTAGATACCGGACAATTCAGCTAATAATGCGCTGCATAGTTTCGTCGCTAATTTGCCACAACTTATCCTGTGCCTTATGGTCGTATGTAAAAGCGGCTGACTTTTGTGGCCGTTTGTTAACAAAATAGTATCCGCTGATGTTGCTAATATCGGGTGAAGTGGCCAAAAATACTGAAGTGGCTGCACCCTGTTGTACATCACTTCCTCCCATTCCCCAGCCGGCATGCAGCAGCTTGGTGCTTATTACACCCGGATGCAGACAGTTTGCGGTAACGGTACTGTTTTGTGTAATTAAATTCCGGTGCAGTTTATAAGTAAACAATATGTTTTCGAGTTTTGAAACGGCATAAGCATTGTACGAATCCCAATGTTTTTCGCCATTGAGGTTGCCAAAATCAATGCTTGAGGCGTGTGCCATGGAGCTGGTTACAACAATCCTTCCCGCGGGGGCTTGTTTTACCATATCCAACAGCTGAAGGGTGATTATAAAAACTGCCATATGATTAATCATATGGGTCATTTCCAGTCCGTTGGGAAGAATTACTTTTTCATTCATAAATACGCCCGCATTGTTTAACAGCACGTCCAATTGCGAAAAATTCTGTTTTACGGCATTGGTAAAAGCAACTATTTCGTCGGGTTTGGATAAGTCGGCATTGTAGTAAAAAATATCGGGATTGCCGGTTTTTGTTTTGAAATCGGCAGCCAGCTTTTGGCCTGTCTCCATTCGTTTTCCATGCATGATAATCCGGTGGCCTTCCGCAGCCAGTTGAAGTGCCGCCGCTTTGCCAATACCATCGGTAGCTCCGGTTATTAAAATTGTTTTTTTCATGGATATAACTTTTCTTTTTCTAAAGTGCTAAAACGGTTCTCCCTCAAAATGGCCGGGGTTGGCATCCTGACTGTCATTAAAATCATCCAGTTCGTTTAGTTTCGACGGGCGGGTAACCAATCCTGCACTAACATCGGAGCCGGTGTATCCGTCCAGTAAGGGATTTGACAAGTAGTCTTCAAACTTGGCAAGGTGTTTAATAAATTTCAGTCGCACATCGCCTACTGCACCATTACGATGTTTGGCGATAATAATTTCGGCAAGGCCATCGGTAGGGGTATTGTCCTCAAACTCATCAATTTTGTAATACTCAGGCCGGTATATAAACATAACAAGGTCGGCATCCTGCTCAATGGCTCCCGATTCACGAAGGTCGGAAAGAATAGGCCTTTTACTTTGCCCGGGCCGGTTTTCAACATTACGGCTTAGCTGCGAGAGGGCTAATACAGGAATGTCAAGCTCTTTGGCAAGTGCTTTTAAGGACCTTGATATTTTACTGATTTCCTGTTCGCGGTTTCCTTTGCTTTCGTTTCCGCCACTCATCAGCTGAAGGTAGTCGATAAACACCATTTGTATGTCGTGCTGTTGTTTTAGCCTGCGGCATTTGGCACGAAGCTCAAAAATAGAAAGGGCGGGCGTGTCGTCGATAAAAATTTTGGCGTCAACAAGGTTGTTAATTTTGCTGTTAAGTTGTTGCCATTCGTGGTCGGCCAACTCACCCTGTTTTAGTTTGCCGGCAGGGATTTCGGTTTCCGCCGAAATTAATCGTGTAACCAGCTGAACTGCCGACATTTCCAGCGAAAAAACTGCAACCGGCATATCGTGGTCAACGGCAATATTTTTTGCGATGGAAAGAGCGAAAGCAGTTTTTCCCATGGATGGCCTCGCGGCAAGAATAATAAGGTCGGAGCGTTGCCACCCTGAAGTAATTCTGTCAAGCTCGGTATATCCCGAAGGAACTCCGCGGAAATGGGTGTCGGCATTTCTGGCACTTTCAATATCTTCAATGGCCTGTTTTATTAGGGATGGCATATCCTCATAGTTTCGGCGCAGGTTGGTTTCCGAAACACTAAACAGATTTTGTTCCGCTTTGTCGAGTAAATTAAAAACATCGGTGGTGTCTTCGTATGCATCGCGTATAATATCGGAAGAAATTTTTATCAGCTCACGCTGGATATATTTTTGTTGGATAATACGGGCATGGTACTCCACATTGGCAGCCGATGCAATTCTGCTGGTGAGCATGGTTATGTAGTACGGGCCGCCAATCATGTCTAACTCACCTGCGCTTTTAAGCTCTTGTGTTACTGATAAAATATCTACAGGTTCCGACTTTTCAAACAAACGGTGGATGGCTGCAAAAATCTTTTGATGTGCTTCTTTGTAAAAAACTGCCGGAGTTAATATGTCGATAACTGCTGTTACTGCATTTTTTTCCAACATCATGGCTCCCAACACGGCCTCTTCCAGATCAAGTGCCTGTGGAGGTACTTTGCCGTGTTCTAATAATGCTTCATTCAGTAGGTTACTTTTTGAGGTAACCGGTTTCTTTATTCGTTTTTTTTCTGCTTCTTCCATAGCTCAAAAATACAAATAGATATGGAAAGCAGACAAATTGTTGATAAAATTTGATTTGAATTGAGAATGAACTCTATAGAAATAAAATTGGTTGTAATTAGTTATTGTAGATTAAAAAAATGTACTGTTTGGCGGCAGGTTAAATTTGAGCAGGACGATTATTTGTCAGCATTTACATAAATCAGGCCGAGCAGTTAACCATCCATCAGTTACGAAAAAAACGTAAAGTTTACCTTGCCGTATTTACGGTGTTCTTTAAAATGAGGATGATTAGAAAAATTGTATGAAACGGGATGCTCTAAAACAAAAACGCCCGTTGCTTTTAACAAATCATTTTCGAATATCATATCGGGCAGTAAATCAATTCCCTCCAAATTATACGGCGGGTCGGCAAAAATAATATCAAACGAAACTTTTGCAAATTTTATAAACCTGAAGACATCTGAACGTATCACTTTTAAGGTGTCCATTTCAAATTCGGCTGCCGTTTTTTTAATAAAGGTTGTACACTGATAATTGGCATCAACAGCCACAACGCTTTCGCATCCGCGCGAAAGAAATTCGTATGCTACGGCTCCTGTTCCCGAAAATAGATCCAGTACTTTTTTCCCTTCCCAGTAAATGGTGTTGTTTAAAATATTAAAAAGGCTTTCGCGGGCCAAATCGGTAGTAGGCCGTACCGGCAAATTTTTAGGGGGATGAATAAATCGCCGTTTAAAAATACCTCCTATAATTCGCATTGCAAAGCATTAAATAAAACATAAAAGCGGTATCTTCTTATCTCCTCCAAAACGTATGACAGCGTAATGGCAGGGTTAGCCTCGATGTGGTGATAAGAGCCGATGTATTGCCGTATCATTTGAAACACCTCATCGCTTTTTTCAATTTTTCCCAACAGAATCAGGTCAACTGTTTCGGGGTTGTAACCCAACTGTTCCATGGCAGCGAGCAGGAAGAAAATAAAATCTTCTTTTGTATTGAACGAAAATGTGTTATGATACAAAAGTTTGTTGTTTTTAAAACTTGTCAGGTGATAGTCGGTTTCGTTTACATGTAAAAAGAGGGTATCGGTATCAATTTTGTTTTTATAGTTTAACGAAAGGCACTCGATAACCGACGACGAAAAATGGCTGATGATGGCGTTGGGCCAAAAATCGCGTACCTTTTCAATAACCGGATTGGGAATGTAATACACATTAACGGCTTCGCTGGTTTTAAGGGTGTCGTAAACGATTCGGTGGTTTTCGGTAAACGGTTGATTAAAACCTAAATAGAGGCTCTTTTGTTCTGCGTCAAACAGGGGTGAAGGTACTAATGTGGAGTATGAGTTTTCGTATAACAGCTTAAATTTTTTAAAAGGATAGGCAAACCATTCTATTCTGCTGAGTATTAAATCGAGTTTGGCCGGTATCTCTTTAACTTCTTTAATGCCGCTAAAATGGTAGGCCTCCAGTCCCAGATATTTGTTTTTATCGGGGTTGTAAATGGTAAACGAAAGGCCATGCAGGCTTAGCTGCATGGCCATATAATACGATCGTGTGTGTGTTTCTTTAAACGATTTATCCCAAAGAGAAAGGTATGGTTTAATCCGTGAGGACATGGGGTATGTTTTTTTTACTCCCAGTTACCATCGGTGGAAGGTTCGGTCATTGAACCGACTTTTATTCCCGGGTATAAATCAATATCCTTTTTACCGGCAGTAAGGTTAATAATGTACTGTTCGTCCATGCCTTTCAGGTAGGATGAATAGGGGGCTTTTGCCTCGAAAACCTGCACTGTAACACCACCTCGGTCCATTTCGCCGGCGTGAAGCTCAATGGTGTCTCCACCCGAATACGGGGTTATCATAAATTGACTTAAGCTTACATTGTTTTTGTGGTGAAACAATGAATCGTAAACACGAACATAGCCAACGGTGTCGTTAATGGTCAGGGTATAAGTTGTGTCGGTAGGGTCGGGAATAATTTTAACGACCGGAATTTGAGCGCTGTCGATAAACTGTACCAACGAGTCCCACTTGTCGATATATTTACCGTTTAGTTGTTTGTAAATAATTTCAGCACTTCTGATGTCTTTCATGCGCTGAACAACTTCTTTTTCTCTTTTGGCTTTTTCCTGATCCAATCTTACAGGCTCCATAATAGAGTCGTAAACCATATAACCGAGAGCTACAATAATAATAAACAGAACAATTTGAATTACTGCTTTCATAGTTTTAATTAATTATTTTGAGGAGCAAAGGTAAAACAATTTTGTGTTACTTTTTACTGTCGTTAAAAAATTGAAAAAAAAATATCTGATTTAGTTTTTGATTAATTTATTTGTAATTACTCCGCTTTTGTTTTTAAATTTTATAAAATAGATACCCGGTTGCAGCTTTGCAAGTGCTATAGATGTGTTGGTTTCTGCTTTTTCTGTCTTTAAAACGGATTGTCCGAGATTGTTAAAAATTTCAACCGTTGTGGGATTTTTGACTTTAATTACAATATTTTCCGTAGCAGGATTCGGATAAAATACTGCATCGTAATCAGAAGAAGTGTTATTAATACCGTCAAAGTCGTCGATTCTTGCGTATAAAATATCGGTACTGTTCTGCGAGTCGTCAGCATTACGTAAAACATTTATGCCAATTTCTACTATCCTGCTATAAAAATAGCCTGTTATATAAATTGTTCCATGGCTGTCGCTTGAAACAGCTTCTATGCCGTCGTCATCATTTCCGCCAATTGATTTTGCCCAGCTTACGGAACCGTCGTCTTGTTTGATTCCGGCTATGAAGGTATCGGTATATTCGTTAGTGGTACTATTTTGTAGTTCGATGGCACCAATGGTAAATGTTTCGCTGCTGTATTCGCCTGTTACATAAAGCATACCGTTTGGGCAAGCGTTAATTCCTGTAGCTTCGTCGTTATTTGCGCCTGAAGGATTTAACACCCATGCAACTTGTCCGTCCGGTGTGTATTTTGCAACAAAAATGTTGTCATATCCGTTTCCTGGTAAGGTGGTGTTGCCAATGGTCATGGCGGTTCCGTTAAAATGGCCTGTAACATAAGTGTTGTCATCCGCATCACTGGTTATGGCAGTACCAAATTCGTCGGCATCGCCATCTGCTTTGTTAAGCCACGACAAGTTACCTTCGGGCGTAAAGTCAGCAATAAAATAGTCGGCACCACCGGTATTGTATAAAGTGGTATCGGCCATTAACACAGAGTCGCTTTCAAAATCGGCCGACAGTAAAATGTCGCCGTTGTTTTTAACAGCAACATCTCTTCCGTAATCGTACCCAAAACCTCCCATTGCTTTAGCCCATAGGGTGTTTCCCGATTTATCAAGTTTGGCCAAAAATATTTCATCCGTAAGCTGAAAAGAGTTGTGTATTACTATGTCGCCAAAGGTTAACACTTGTCCGTCGAAAAAACCGGAAATAATGATGTTTTCGTTGTTGTCGGTTGCTACACCGGAGCCTGTTCCGTTTCCGTCGCCGTCAACCGAGATAGCCCATAAGTTATCACCTTCGGCATTAAACTTTGCTACAAAGATATTGTCATACCCAATGTCGGAGTTGGGATTTATAAGGGTTGTGGTTCCAAAAGTTATTTCGTCACTTCTGAAAGCACCTGTTATGATGATATTTCCTTCGTTGTCCAGGGTTATTTTATTAACATAATCTAACGAGGTTCCGCCAAACGATTTTGCCCAAATTGTATTTCCTTCATCATCATTTTTCATGATAAAAATATCTTCGGAACCGGCGCTGGTAAGTTGATAAATACTAAAATAAACCGATTGTTCGAAAGTGCCTGTAACGTATGTGTTGCCGGCAGTGTCGGTACACAAACTGTTGCCGTAATCGCTTCCCATATCTCCGGCTTTGTAGGCCCAAATCCAAGAAGGCATTGTTTGCGACATTGTCGGGAAACTGTTTAAAAGGGTGACGAAAGCCATCAGCAGGGCAGCGGATAACGTTGTAATGCTGTTGCGCTTTTTAATTTGTTTTGAAATCGAAAAGGTTAACATAATGATTGATTTAAGGATTATCTTCAAAAATAGAAAAATATTTTAATCCTTCGGTGAAAACTACCTGAAAATAGAGAGTCCTCTCCGAAAAGTAATACGATACATATATTTACAAAATATTTACAGATGTCGCAACTGACAATCAGTTAAATAAGAATTCATCGGATGACTATATATTTACTTCCGGGCTTTTCGGAGTGGGCTTAATAGTAAAAGATTTAAAATTAAGAAACTATTGTCAGCAATTGTTGTCAATAAGATACGGGATAAAAAAACAGATGATCCCAAGACGTTATAATTATTTGAGCTTGCCGTATTCGGGAATGTTTTGAATAAAGTGGATGTTTTGTGATGAGAAATCAATTTCGCAGCAATAGTGTTTAAGGCCGTTGCTTATAATCAGGTACCTTACTTTGAGTATTTGGTTGTAGGTTGAAATTTGTTCAAAAACCTTTTGCGATATTTTTACCGAAGTGGCTTTAAATTCCATTAAAACCAACGGCTCTCCCATCCTGTTGTAAGCTACTGCATCAAAACGGCGTGGTTTGCCGTTTATCAGAAGTCCTTTTTCAACAGCAATCAGCGAAGCGGGATACCCCTTTTCTTCGGTAAGAAAACGAAGAAAATGCTGACGTACCCACTCTTCGGGGGTGAGTACTACATATTTTTTGCGGAAAGCATCAAAAATTTCATTTGAGGTTCCGCCTTTTTTTATGGTAAACTTGTATGGGGGCAGGTTTAATTGCATGATGTCGCAAAAATAGCTTTTCTTGTGATAAATCGACCATTTATAACTATTGCGCTATCTTTGACGAGTGTTTCCGGTTGCTGCTTTTGGGCACAATCTTTGAATAGTGAATTCTATGAAAAAGTTTTTTTTGGTCGTTGCTATGTTGTTTATGCTCTTTGGCGGTTATGCTCAAAAAATAATTGTCCTTGGCGCCGAAGTGGTTAACGGTGATACCATTCCGCGAATAAACCTCGATGAGGTTGAAATACTAACCTTGCGAATCCCAAAATCGTACCGCGGCAGAAGGCGGCTTACCAGATTGGTGAGGAATGTTAAAAAAGTTTATCCTTATGCAAAACTCGCCGGAATAAAACTCAGACAATACGACAAACTTTTGCAACAGGCAAAAAACGACCGTGAGCGCAAAAAGCTTATGAAACAGGTGGAAAAAGAGATAAATCAGGAGTATGGGGGCGAGCTTAAAGATCTTACTTTTTCGCAGGGTAAAATTTTGTTGAAACTAATCGACCGTGAAACCGGACAAACATCGTTTAACCTGGTTCAGGAACTGAGAGGCAACTTTTCAGCTTTTTTTTACCAGACTTTTGCCCGGTTGTGGGGCTATAATTTAAAGGTAAGGTACGATCCCCTCGGCGAAGATAAAACCATCGAAACCATTGTAAAAATGATTGAGCTGGGGCAGATATAACCCTGTTTTCCGGCCCTTAATTTTAAAATAGATGCTTGCCGTTAAACAGCTTTAACGCCAAGGCCGGTGAAGATAAAGTATCTGTTTACCAAAAAAATAAAAGTGGCGGCGCGACTATCTTTGTTTGGGTTAATCGTAACAGTTTTATGTTAAAATTCAAAAACCGTTATCTCTTTTCTTTTTAAAAATGCATTAATAATTTGTCGTACCTCCCGATTATCTTTATAAAAGCTGATGCAGTCATGCAGCGTTTGGCGGTTCATAAATTGGCTGTTGACAAACCCGAAACCCCGGTATTTTCCTCCTTCCACTTTTATCACTGTCCGTTCGTCATCGTTACGTCCTTTGTCGATTATAAAAAAGTTTTGTTTGTCAAAATGATAATTTTCCAATGCTTCTCTTACTCTTTGGTTGTAATTAACCGGAGCCTCTTTTCCTATACAGGCACCTTTACATTGATGAATCTGGTAATGGAAACAGGCGCCGGGGCTGTCGTACAATCCCGTAAGTTTTTGACATAGCTGATAATGTTCGGTTAATTTTGTAAGGTGTTCTTTTCCCTCGTGTAGCGATGAATAGGTGTATAGCGGGTTTAACTCGTCCATTATTTTCATGAGTTTCAGTCTTATATACCCCTCGTCGTCGATAAATGAATAGAGCCCGTAATTAAAAAAAGTGCGGCGTTGTGCCCGGTTAAACAGGGGCTGATGTTTTTTTATTTCCGATGACTCCAGCAACAAAGCAGCCAATTCGCTTCCGGTGGTTTTGTATTGCACGCCTGCAATGGCATTTTTCATTTCGATGGCTCTTTTATGACTGTTATTGTTAAGGTGTGACAAAACCCGGTTGTGAATGTTAACGGATTTACCCACATAAATAAGTTGATTGTTCCGGTTGTAAAAATAATACACCCCTGTTTCGTGGGGCAGTCCCTCCACCAGCAACCTGTTAACGGAAGCATTCATCCCTTTCAGGTTTAATGCTTCGGGATGACTTTCCAGCGTAAGCAACAATTCAAAAAGCTCGGTAGTAGCCAGCGCATCGCCTAAAGCACGGTGTCGGGCACGGTTCTCAATTCCCAGCGATGTACATAATCTGCCCAGACTGTACGACTGTTTGCCGGGTATAAGCTTGCGGCTGAGTTTTACAGTGTCCAGCGTGTTTCGCTGAAAATCGTACCCCAGACTTTTAAATTCAGAGCGGATAAAACCATAGTCGAACTTCACGTTGTGTCCTACCACAATACGATTTTCGGTAAGCTCAACAATTTGTTTGGCTACTTCATAAAATTTGGGCTCGTTTTTTACCATCCTGTTGCTGATACCGGTCATTTGGGTTATACGGTAGGGTATCTTTCTCTCGGGATTGATAAGTGTGGAAAATTTGCCGGTCATTTTTTTTCCGTTGTGTAATACAATGGCAATTTCGGTAATTTTTTCCTTTGCCGGCGAAAGCCCTGTGGTTTCAATATCGATAATGGCGTAAAGCATGATGGAGATACCTTAATGTTACAGGTTCAGTTTCATCTGGATGGCTTTTACCTGTTTTTTAAGCTCGGTGAGCTCTTCGGCCAAATCTTCTTTTATTTTGTTGGTGGCCGGAATTTCGGGGCTGATGTAGTTTACAAATTTCCACATCTCTTTTACTTCGGCAATGGCAATGTCGTACGGCTCGTACAGCGGGTTAAGCGAATGGAGGATAAGCTTTCGCTCTTCGATGATTTTATTTTCCACCACTTTAAAAACAATGCCGTCATCGCGGGTAAGTATAATGTAGGCATCTCTGTCGCGAAGGGTGTGCCAGTCCTGGATAAACTCGCCGGTAACATAAGCTCCGTCGGGAATGGGCAGCATAGAGTCGCCGCTAATTTGGAATGTCCGGTACTTTTTCTGTTTCGATAAAAAGGGAAGCCTGAATGTGGGTAAAATACGAATGTAATCGGGGTCGGCAAATCCGGTGGTATAACCCGCTTTTGCTTTTTCGTTTACCAGTTCAATGTTTTCTTCGTTGTCGGTTCCCACGGTGGTGGCCAGTACCCTGAGCTTGCTGCCTTTAATGTATATGTCGTAGCCCTTTTCCAGCTGCGAAAGCTGATGCTCGCTAAGGGTTGTTAAATCTACTTTTACCAGCGTGTCGATGGCCACTCCGAAATAGTCGGAAAACCGTGCCAGTGTTTCCATATTGGGCTGTCCCACACCATTTTCGTAGCCGCTTAAGGTGGGCCGTTTCATGTTGAGGGCAAAGGCTGCCTCGTCCTGAGTGCGTCCTCGCCGTTTTCGTAAAAATTTGATGTTTGTTTTGAAATACATAATTGTGCTTTTTTTTTAATTGCTCCCTGCGGTCGCGTCAATTGCTCCCGTTGGTCGCTGTCATTGGCTCCCTTCGGTCGCGTCAGGTGGCCTTCGGCCGTCAGTTGCTCCCGATGGTCGCTGTCAATTGCTCCCTTCGGTCGCTGTCATTGGCTCCCGTTGGTCGCTGTCATTGGCTCCCTTCGGTCGCGTTATTTGGCCTTCGGCCGTCAGTTGCTCCCGATGGTCGCGTCAGTTGGTTGATTTTTTATCCTTTTATTTTTTGTTTTTTATAAAAGATGATTATATTGTCATCGTTAAAATGATTATTTAATAATCAAAAGTACACAATTATTTTCAATTGTCGGATATGTTATCAAAATATTTTTCTTTTTTATGATGGAAGGAGAGAACAGAACCATTGTCCATTTGGATTTAGACACCTTTTTTGTGTCGGTAGAACGGTTGGTAAACAGTAAGTTAATTGGTAAACCGGTTATTATAGGAGGTGCCTCCGACCGGGGTGTGGTGGCAGCATGCAGTTACGAGTCGCGTGCTTTTGGCGTGCATTCCGCCATGCCCATGCAGCTGGCTAAAAGGTTGTGCAGCCAGGCGGTATTTATCAGAGGCGATATGGATTTATACAGTAAATATTCGAGGCTGGTAACCGAGATAATAGCTCATAAAGCTCCCGTTTTTGAAAAAGCTTCCATCGATGAACATTACCTCGATATAACGGGAATGGACCGTTTTTTTGGCAGCCTTAAATGGAGTCGCGAGCTGCGGCAATATATTATCAGCGAAACGGGGTTGCCCATTTCGTTTGGGCTGTCGGTTAATAAAACGGTTTCTAAAATTGCTACCGGCGAGGCTAAACCCAACGGTGAGCTGTACATTCCTTCTCCACAGATAAAACCGTTTTTATTTCCGCTGTCTATTCGTAAAATACCCATGATTGGTAATAAAAGTTATCGCCTGTTACGCTCCATGGGGGTTTCTACCATCAAAACACTTAGCATGATTCCGCCCCATATGTTGGAGCAGGTGATGGGTAAAAACGGAAAAATTATCTGGCGAAAAGCCAATGGTATCGACCCGTCGCCCGTAAAACCTTATCACGAAAAAAAATCGCTGGGAACCGAGCGGACTTTCGATAAAGATACCATCGACATAAAGCGATTGAAAGAGATTCTGACAGGCATGACCGAAAAAACGGCTTTCGAGTTACGCCGGGCCAACAAGCTTACGGGCAATGTTACCGTTAAAATACGCTATTCAAATTACGATACCCACACCCTCCGGAAACGGATTGCTTACACTTCGTTCGATCATCTGTTGCTGCCGGCAGTGCTCGATTTGTTTGAACGGCTGTACAGTCGCCGGATGCTGGTCAGACTGATTGGCATACGCTTTAGCGACCTGGTGAGCGGACACCAGCAGCTGAGCCTGTTTGAAGACACCCCCGAAATGACCGGCCTCTATCAGGCCATGGATTATGTGCGAAAACGGTTTGGTAATAAAGCAATACGAAGAGCCGTTTTTTAAAAAAAAATCAGTTTTATGTTAAAACAAACCGCTTTTTTTTTATTTTTATTGACTAATTACCGTCAGCATAGTTTTTCCGGTGCGAAAAAAAGTATGCTTTTGCAATTTGTTACAAAAATACGACTGTTAAAAAATTATTAAGATGGCTGAAAACAACAATCTGTATCAACAACTTTTTGAAAACTCAAAAGAGAGCCAGTTTATTTTTAAGAGTGGTAAAATTATACAGTGCAACCGGGCGGCTCTTTCACTGTTCGGATATAAAAATAAAAAGGATGTTTTAGGCAGACATCCTGCGGAATTGTCGCCTGAAATACAGCCCGACGGCAGCAATACATTTGCGAAAGCCGAAGAAAAAATATTAACGGCTGTAACAACCGGAAGCAACAGGTTTGAGTGGGTTTGTAAAAAACTAACCGGAAAAACATTTCCTGTAGAGATTGTCCTGACAAGTGCCGGGGGAGAGGGTGGTAAAATGCTGATTCATGCCGTAATGCATGATATTTCCAATAAAAAAGTAATTTCCGATAAACTCAGAGAGAGTGAAGACCGCTTTAAGCAGTTGTCGAACCTTTCGTTCGAAGGCATCATCCTGCACGAGATGGGCATGGCCATTGATGTAAATCTGGCTATCGAAAAAATTTCGGGTTATAAACGCGATGAAATTATAGGCCACAATGTTTTAGATTTGTTTGTGCCGGATAAATATAAACCGATGGTGTATGACGAGATTGTTAAAAACAAAACAACTCCCTACCACATAGAAGCACGGCACAAAAATGGTCATCTTGTCCCCATCGAAGTAGAATCGCGAAACATTATCCTTAATAATAAAAAAGTACGTGTTACGGCCATCCGCGATTTGTCTGAACGAAAAAAATACCGGTCGGAGTTGGAAAAAAGCCGCGAGCAGTACAAAAAAGCCTACGAACTGTTCAGGCTTATGGCCGATACCACTCCCGATATGATTTGGGCTAAAGACATGGAGGGTAATTTTACATTTACCAACAAAGCAATTTGCGAAAATTTGATTAATGCCAAAGATGTGGAGGAGCCTATTGGTAAACACGTTATGTTTTTTGTTAACCGTGAGCGCGAGGCACACCCCGAAAATAAAGAGTGGTTTACCTTTGGTGAAGAGTGTGGCGATTCGGATGCCATTACGATTAAGAACCGGAAGGCTACCAGATTTACCGAGTATGGTAATGTTTTCGGAAAATATTTAATATTAGATGTTTATAAAGCCCCTTTGTGGAACGAAAAAGGTGAAATGATTGGTACGGTAGGCAGTGCCCGCGATATAACCCGGCAAAAAAAGTCAGAAGAGGAGTTGATACTTAGCGAAAAACGGTATCGTATGCTGTTTGAAAACTCACCCGACCCCATAATAATCCACAACGGAAAAGTTATTTTGGATGTTAATATTGCGACCCTTAAAGCAGGTGGCTATAAAAATAAATCAGATTTAATAGGTGAGGATATTTTTGCTAATGTACACCCTGATGATTGGTTAAAAGCCAAACAACGGATGGGGAAAATGCTGAAAGATTTCATCCCTTTGGAAAATGAAGAGTTCAGAATACGAACCAACAACAACGAAGAACGAATTGTAATTGCCTCACCGGCCCCCGTTAACTATAAAGGAGCACCTGCTTTTATGGTAATTTATCACGACATTACCAATCGTAAAAAAGCTGAAGAGGCCATTGCCGAAAAGGAACGGCAGTTTCATACTGTGGTTGAGTCGGCCACCGATGCCATCCTTGTTATCGATTATTATTCTGCCAATATTATTCTTGCCAACCGGCAGGCTACAACGCAAACAGGCTATACCAACGATGAGTTGTTAAAATTAACTTTAACCGATATTTATCCTCCGTTTAAAGACGATGGTTATAGAAATCGGGTTAGAGAAAAAATACTTACCGAGAAATCGGTAACCCTTGAGCTTGATATTTCCCACAAAAACGGAAAAACTTTTCCTGCCGAGGTAACGGTTAGCTTGTTTTATTACAATGGTCGTAAGGCTCTGCTTGGATTTGTTAAAGACATTACACAGCGAAAAATTTCGGAACAAGCCTTAAGAGAGAGTCAGGAACGATTTAAAACTTTGTCTGATATTACTTTCGAGGGTATATTAATCCATGAAAAGGGCGTGGCCATCGACTTAAACCTGTCGTTGGCAACCATATTTGGATATGCCAGAGAAGAGCTGCTGGGAAAAAATTTGATAGAGCTTCTAATTGCAAAAGAGTCGTGGCCGTCAATTTTTGCCCACATAAACAAAAAACATGCTAAAAGTTACAGGGTTACAGGTATTAAAAAAGACGGAACACGCATACCGTTGGAGATAGAAGCAAAAAGTGTTACCCTCAACGATAATCGCTCTGTCAGAGTGGCGGCTTTTCGCGATATTTCTGCTCGTGTGGAGGCTGAGGATGCCCTTCTGCGAAGCGAAGAAAAATTTAAAAAAGCCTTTGAAACAAGTCCTGATGCCATTGTTATTTCCGAACTGAATACCGGAAAATATATTACCGTAAACAACAGCTTTTTAAACATTATGGGCTTTGCGGAGGAGGAGGTAACCGGTAAAACTTCGTTGGATTTGAATATTTGGAAAGATGTTGCTGCCCGTGACCTGCTTGGCGAGAAGTTGGAAAAAGAGGGGACTGTAAACAATATGGTAACCGAATTTTTAACAAAATCAGGACAAAAAATAACAGCACTTCTTTCCGCTTCTGTTATTGAACTGTCCGGTAAAAAAAACATTATAACCATTGGTCGCGATATTTCGGATCGTGTTGAATCTGAGAAAAAGTTAAAAGAGCTCAATGAGGAACTGTTAAAACAAAACCTGGAGCTGGAAAAATTAAACAGCGATCTGCAAAAAAGTATGGGGCATATCAGCAGGATAAACCAGGAACTTGAAGCTGCCAAACAAAAGGCCGAAGAGTCGGACAGGCTTAAATCGGCATTTCTTGCCAATATGAGCCACGAAATACGAACCCCCATGAATGGGATTCTGGGTTTTTCAGGACTGCTTAAAAATATGAATATTTCTACCCAGGAGCGCCTTACTTATCTTAATGTAATTGAACAAAGCGGCGCACGGTTGCTAAACATTATTAACAATTTAATCGATATATCTAAAATTGAGTCGGGGCAGATGCAGATAAACCGCACCGAATGCGACATTAAAAAACAACTTAATTCGGTTTATCTTTTCTTTAAACAGGAAGCTCAAAAGAAACAAATTGAACTGGTTTTGCAAAATAGCGCTAAAAAAGAACCGTTAACACTTATTACCGATGAAGATAAGTTTGTGGCCATATTGACCAATCTCATAAAAAATGCTTTAAAATATACCAAAGAGGGGTCGATAATATTTGGTTATCGTAAAAAAGAGCGCGTGTTTGAATTTTTTGTAAAAGATACCGGAATAGGTATTGCCCCGGAGCGGCAGGATGCTATTTTTGAACGTTTTGTGCAGGCTGATATCGAAGACCGGGAAGCCTACGAAGGAGCAGGACTTGGCCTGGCCATTACCGAAGCTTACGTTAACATGCTGGGCGGAACCATTTGGCTTGAGTCGGAAGAGGGCAGAGGCTCTGTTTTTTATTTTACCCTGCCCGATAACTCTTCCCAAACAAAGGGGGTAAGGGCTAAAAAGGGGATTAAAAGTAGCGACTCCCGTGGCGGAAGCATCCCCAAACTGAACATCCTTATTGCTGAAGATGAAGTGTTTTCCGATCAACTGCTTACGGTTATTCTGTCAAAAAATGCTCAAAATCTGTATCATGCCAAATCGGGCCTGCAGGCAGTTGAAATCTTTAAACAACATCCCGAAATCGATTTAATCATGATGGATATTAAAATGCAGGAAATGGATGGTTATGAAGCAGCAAAAATAATTCGGGAAATGAATGAGGATGTGGTAATAATAGCCCAAACGGCTTATGCATTGGTGGGCGACCGCGAAAAAGCATTGGAAGCCGGTTGCAACGATTATTTACCCAAGCCCATTATAAAAGATAAAGTGTTGGAAACAATTGGTAAATATTTCAATATTTAAAATTCCGGATGAATAATCTCAACAGCAATAATAAAGCAGAAAAAATAGCTGAACTAACCAATCGGATTAACGATCTTATTGAGGTTAACCAACAGTTAACGCAAAAAATTGCAGGGTTGGAAGAAGCAAATGCAGCACTGCAGTCGGCTCAAAAAAAAGCCGTGGAAAGCGAAAAACTTAAAACCGCTTTTTTGCAAAATATGAGTCACGAAATACGAACCCCCATGAATGGTATTTTGGGATTTTCGCAGTTGCTGTCAAATCCTGAGCTAAGCGACGACGAGCGACAGTCGTACCTCGAAATTGTTACCAAAAGCAGCAACCGTATGTTAAACACTTTCAGCAACCTGATGGAAGTTTCGATGATTGAAACCGATACCGTGCCGCTGCACTTTTCAACCATTAATTTAAACGGTGTTTTTGGCGATTTATATGCCGACTTTAAAGACGAAGCCGGACGAAAAAACCTGTCGCTTCGGTTTTATTCGCACCTGCCCGATAACGATGCAAATATTTATACCGACGGGGCAAAGCTTTCGAGCATTTTGGCACACCTGATTAAAAATGCCGTTAAATATTCCGACCGGGGAGGCGAAATAAATTTTGGCTATGCTAAAAAGGATAACTGGCTGGAGTTTTATGTGCAAGACAACGGAAAAGGGATACCGAAAGAACGTCATCAGGTTGTCTTTCAAAAGTTTATAAGTTCTAAAATAGACGATAAAAATGCGCTTGAAGGTTCAGGGCTGGGTTTAACGGTGGCAAAAGCCTATGTTGAATTGCTGGGAGGAAAGATGTGGCTTGAATCATCTGAAAACAAAGGCGCTACTTTCTATTTCACCATCCCTTATAAAATACATCACGATGATATGCTGACGGGTGAAGAGGCTATGGCACCTGCTAAATCACACAAACCTAAAATTCTTATTGCCGAAGACGAACCCTATTCAAAGGACTATCTTACCATTATTTTAGAAAATATGTGCAGCAAGATTATGTATGCCGACAATGGTTTGGATGCTGTAAATATTTGTCGTAAAAACCCTGATATCGATTTAATTTTGATGGATATACGAATGCCGCAAATGGATGGTTACGAGGCCACCAGAGAGATTCGTAAGTTTAATAAAGACATTGTTATCATTGCCCAAACGGCTTTTGCCATGCCCGGCGACCGTGAAAAAGCACTGGATGCCGGTTGTAACAATTACATTTCAAAACCCATTAACCGCGATGAGTTGGTTACCATCATTGAAAAATCAATGCCGCAATCGGTTTAAGCTGTTTGGTTTTAGAAACCGGACAACTGTTTATTCGGTTAAAGGAATGAAGAAAAAATGTCAATGAAATAAAAATCGTGACAAAACAAAAACGCAATATATCAGATTCACCCTGTGGAATAGTTTTCAAATTCCACAGGGTAAACAAAATTATAAACATATGAAACATCCATGATTAGCAAGCTAACACACAGAAGCATGATTATGCAGAACCCCGGAGGGGTGACATATTTTAACCTCGGGTGTTAACCCGGGGTAAAGAAAAACCCGAGACCCGTTTTGGCGTGATTTTCGATGGTGAAGCCGAAAATCATGACAAAACATAAAATACAGTATATTAATATTTTACAAATTTATAAACCCATGAAAAAGTCTGTTGAGAAGGTTTCGCTAAAAAGTGTTTTGTTCAGGAACACTTTGTTTGCAGTGCTTTTTTGGACTGCTTTAATACTTGCTTTTGCTTTTCGTGGTATTGGAACACTCAAAAATTCAACTTGTCAGCTTGCAAAAAAAGAGGCTGAAACACATTTTCAACTGGATGAGTCTTTTAGAAAATGGACAGCCTTTCATGGCGGTTTTTATGTGCCTGTTGACAGCCTTACCAAACCAAGTCCATATCTCAGCTTTCTTAAAAACAGAGATATTGTAACTCCTTCGGGCGATACCCTTACCTTAATAAATCCTGCCCGTGCGTTGCGCTTAATGGATGAATTTTCAGCACGCTCATCCGGTGTGGCAGGCCATATTACAAGTTTAAAATTGTTGCGGCCCGAAAATGCACCTGATGCATGGGAAAAGAAAGCATTATTGGCTTTTGAGAACGGGAAAAAAGAGGTTAAAGAGGTAACCGAAATTAACGGCAAACAGGTATTTAGGTTGATGAGGCCCCTTATAGTGGAAAAAAGATGTTTGAAATGCCATGCTAAACAAGGGTATAAAGTGGGCGATATAAGAGGTGGCGTTAGTATTACCGTTCCGCTGTCCGATTATCTGGCACAGGAACAAAAAACTGAAAGCGGCAAAATTATTGCTTATCTTGTTATCTGGCTGTTGGGTATGGTCAGTATTTACTTTAGTGCAAAAAACATTTATAAGCGAAATGTGGAAGTTAAAAAGATACAGAATAAATTAAAAGAATCGAATAGTCAGCTGGAGAAACGGGTTGAAGAGCGTACCAAAGCGCTGGAAGATATTAATGTACGGTTAAAAAATGAAATTTCGGAACGTATTAAAACCGAAGCTGTTCGTAAAATTAACGAAGAACGTTATAAAGGAATCATTATGAGTACGGCAAGCTGTATTGCCGTTTACGAAGCAGTTGAGGATGGCCAAAATTTCAGGTTTGTCGAGTTTAACCCCATGGCCGAAAAAGCTGAAAATATATCGCGCGAACAGGTTGTAGGCAGGTTAATTACAGATGTTTTTCCCGCCGTAATTGAGTTTGGCTTTTTTAAGGTTCTTCAAAATGTTTACCAAACAGGTACTCCTGTTCATTTCCCTATAAAGTTATATAAAGACAAGAGAATCAGTGGTTACCGCGAAAATTATGTTTACAAACTTTCCTCCGGTGAAGTGGTTGCCGTCTATCAGGATGTTACACAACGAAAACGTACCGAGCTGGCACAACAAATTGTGTATAACATATCAAACGCCGTAACTACCTCCAAAAATATTGAAGATTTAATTGCCAAAGTACAGCAGGAAATCAGCAAGGTAATGGACGCGTCAAATTTTTATGTTGCCTTGTACAATAAAAATTCCGACGAGTTGTATATGCCTTATTATTTTGATGAACATGATAATTTTTTATCGGCTCCGGCAAAAAATACGCTAAGCAAAATTGTTATTAAATCTGGAAAATCGTTGTTGGCCACCAACGAAATTAAAAGGCAACTCGAACAAAAGGGTGAGCTGGTAAGGCAGGGGACTTATTCTAAAGTGTGGCTTGGCGTACCCTTGTTTAATGAAAAAGGTGACGTAATAGGCGTTGTTGCGGTTCAAAACTATGAAGACGAAAATGCTTACTCGCAAAAAGATGTTGAAATGCTGGAATTTATTGCCGGTCAGATAAGTCTTTCAATTCAGCGTAAAAAAAATGAAGATGAACTGCGTGATGCCTTAAGTAAAGCGGAGGAGAGCGATAGGTTGAAGTCGGCGTTTTTAGCCAACATGAGCCACGAAATACGAACTCCCATGAATGGTATTCTCGGGTTTGCCGCTTTGTTAAAAGAACCTGAATTGTCCGGTGAGGAGATAAGGAAATATACCGACATTATTCAAATAAGCGGCGAGCGTATGCTAAATATTATCAATAACCTTATTGATATTTCAAAAATTGAAGCAGGGCAGATGAAAATTTACAAAACCGCTTGTAATGTAAATGAACAGCTTGAATACCTGAAAATGCTTTTCTTTCCGGAGGTGGAAAAAAAGCAGCTCTCTATTCATGTTATGCCCGGCCTGTCTGACAAAAAGTCGATTATTAATACCGATTCCGAGAAACTTTATGCCATCCTTTCCAACCTTATTAAAAATGCTATTAAATATACCCACGAGGGAAGCATTGAAGCAGGGTATGTTAAAAAGGATAATGTGCTTGAGTTTTATGTAATGGATACGGGCATCGGCATCCCCAAAGAGCGGCAGTCGGCCATTTTTGACCGGTTTGTTCAGGCCGATATCGAAGACCGTCAGGTGTATGAAGGAGCAGGGCTGGGGCTGACTATCTCCAAAGCTTTTGTGGATATGCTGGGCGGCAAAATATGGGTTGAATCTATTGAGGGAAAGGGCTCCAAATTTTATTTTACAATTCCTTATACTCCTGTCGGTGATGAAAAAGAAGAGATAGAGCAGAAAAAGGATGAACCTGTTGCGCAAAAGCAGATTCCCAAAAAAGCATCTTTCTTAATTGTGGACGACGAACCGGTTTCCACATCCTATCTTGCCGAGATAATTAAAAATATTAGCAGTAAGATATATTATGCCGACAATGGAGTATCAGCGTTGGAGGAGTTTGAAAAACACCCTGATATAGATATTATTTTAATGGATATGAAGATGCCTGTAATGAATGGCTACGAGGCAACAAAAAAAATAAGGGAAACCAATAAGGAGGTTGTTATTATTGCCCAAACAGCTTATGCGCTAAAAGACGACCGTAATAAGTCAATGGCTGTAGGCTGTACCGATTATATTGCAAAACCCGTTGATAAAGATGAGCTTATTAAATTGATTCATAAATATTTATAAGGAGTATTGGCTTTTTGTGGTTACTTTTAACTCTCAACCCTTAACTCTTAACTCCCAACTCCCAACTTTCTACTCCCAATTCCCAACTCCAAACTTCCCCCATGTACCTTAACACACATTCATATTACAGTCTCAGATACGGAACGTTTCCGGTTGAAAAACTGGTAAAACAAGCTAAAAGCTATGGCGTACAAACCATGGCACTGACTGATATAAACAACGTTAGTGCTATTCCCGACTTTGTTAAAATTTGTAACAATGAGGGCATCAAACCCGTGGCAGGTATCGAGTTTCGTAATGGCGACAAGCTTTTATACATTGGTATTGCTAAAAACAACGAAGGTTTTCAAAATCTTAACCGGCTGCTTAGCAATGCTTTGCTCCAAAAGCAACCTTTGCCGTACCCTTGTCCTAAAGTTGCCGAAACATACATTATCTATCCTTTTGGTACGCTGCCCCAACGGCGACTTTTTAACAACGAGTGGATAGGAGTAAAGCCGTCGCAGGTTTCAAAACTTATCAGGGTCAGCAACAGTTTGTTGAAAAAGATGGTGGTGCTTCAGCCGGTGGTTTTTGAAAACGAAAAGGAGCACTATCTTCATAAAAACCTGCGTGCCATCGATCACAACATGCTTTTGAGCAAGCTTACCCCTCAAATGCATGCCGGTCGGGACGAAACCTTTGTGGCACCTGAAATTTTGCAGCGAGCATTTGAACAGTATTCTGAAATTATCTTTAATACGCGTGAAATTCTTGAGCACTGTTCTATCGCTTTCGATTTTGGAAAAAGCAAGAACAGAGCTGTTTTTACAAAGAGCAGGCAAGAAGATAAGCAGTTGCTTGAAAAATTGGCTGTTGAAGGAATGTATTATCGTTATGGCCGCAACAATGCTACTGCAAAAAAGAGGCTGTATAGTGAGCTGGAGGTTATTAACAGACTTGGTTTTGCAGCCTATTTCCTTATTACTCACGACATAATCAGTTATTCCATGTCGCGTGGTTTTTATCATGTGGGACGGGGCAGCGGTGCAAACAGCATTGTGGCTTACTGCCTTAAAATTACCGATGTTGATCCGGTGGAGCTAAACCTCTATTTCGAGCGGTTTTTAAATCCCAAGCGAACTTCGCCCCCCGATTTCGACATCGACTATTCATGGAAAGAGCGAACGGAAGTTCAAAAATATATTTTCGAACGATATGGCCAACAGCATACTGCCCTGTTGGGCACCTTTGTAACTTTTAAGGGAAAATCCGTTTATCGCGAACTGGCAAAAGTACATGGCCTGCCAAAAGAGGAAATCGACCGTCTTACCGCCAACCCGAAAAGAGAAATAAACCGCAACAGCATTAATAAACATATACATTCCATCGCACAAATGATGGTGGGATTTCCCAATCAGCGCAGCATACATGCCGGTGGAATATTAATCTCGGAAAAGCCCATAACCGCTTTTACGGCGCTGGATTTGCCACCCAAAGGATTTGCCACCACCCAGTGGGATATGTATGTGGCGGAAGAGTTGGGTTTTGAGAAACTGGATATTCTTAGCCAACGGGGTATTGGCCACATTAAAGATGCTGTTGAGCTGGTTTTGAAAAACAGGGGTGTTTCTATCGACATTCACCGCGTTGAAAAGTTTAAAACCGATCCGAAGGTTAAGCGGCAGCTCTTCCGGGCCGAAACCAATGGATGCTTTTACATCGAAAGTCCCGCTATGCGCGGATTGTTGAAAAAGCTTCAGTGCAGCGATTATCTTACTTTGGTGGCTGCCAGCTCTATCATCAGGCCGGGTGTGGCACGGTCGGGTATGATGCGCGAATACATTCACCGGTTTCATCACCCTGACGATTTTGAGTATATTCATCCTGTGATGGAAGCGCAGTTGAAAGAGACTTTTGGCGTGATGGTGTATCAGGAAGATGTGTTAAAAGTTTGTCATCATTTTGCCGGACTCGATCTGGCTGATGCCGATGTGCTGCGGCGCGCCATGAGCGGTAAATTCAGGTCGCGTGCCGAATTTCAAAAGATAGTGCAGAAATTTTTTTCCAACTGTAAACGGCGCGGTTATTCCGAAGAGGTTACCAAAGAGGTGTGGCGCAGGATTGAAAGCTTTGCAGGGTACTCTTTCTCCAAGGCTCATTCGGCGTCTTATGCCGTCGAAAGCTTTCAAAGTCTTTATCTTAAAGCCTATTATCCGTTAGAGTTTCAGGTTGCTGTTATTAATAATTTCGGCGGCTTTTATCATACCTGGGTCTATTTTAACGAGCTTGTCAGACAGGGCGGCAGTCTGCATCTTCCCTGTGTTAATCATAGCGGGTATTATACCAATATTTCCGGCGATGATGTTTATATGGGGTTTGTACACATCCTGAAACTTGAGCGGCAGCTGGCTCAACGTATTGTGGAAGAACGAACAGAAAACGGACAGTATCAGTCGCAGGAAGATTTTATTAACAGGATACATCCCGGCAGGGAGCAAATGGTGCTTTTGATACGTGTGGGAGCCATGCGCTTTACCGGTAAGCAAAAAGCTCCGTTGCTTTGGGAAGCACACAGTATCATTGCCAAAACCCCACCGGATGACAACAGCCGGCAACTTTTTGCCGTTGCTTTAAAAAAGTTCAGCCTGCCCGAATTTGTGCATACTCGGCTTGAAGATGCCTACGATGAAATTGAGCTGCTGGGGTTTCCTGTTACCGTAAATGCTTTCAATATGCTTCAAACCGCTTTCAGGGGAGAAATTATGGCACGGCAGATGGATGAAAATATTGGTAAGGAGGTAAAAATGGTGGGACGATTGGTTACCATTAAATATGTAAAAACGGTAAAAAACGAAATGATGCATTTTGCCACTTTTTTAGATTATGAAGGGCAGTTTTACGATACGGTTCATTTTCCCGATACATTAAAACGTTATCCGTTTCAGGGATATGGCATTTACTTAATGAAAGGTAAGCTTGTGGAGGAATTCGGATACACAACGCTTGAAGTGCATAAGCTTGCCCGCCTTCCCATAAAACCCAATCCTGGAGAAGAATAGTGACCGGCAATATTTGTTTTAACGATCCTAATCGGCAATAAAAAATCCCAAAAAACAAATAAATTCCAAATTAAAAATTCAAATTTTCAAAACCTTCGTCCCCTCGTTCTTTCGTTCCATCGTCAATCATCAATCGTCAATCATCAATCATCAATCGTCAATCGTCAATCGTCAATCATCAATCATCAATCAAAAATCCCTGCGTACAGTCTGGAAATTATCTGTATTTATTTCCCCGCAA
>CAYVWX010000006.1:0-20509 GCA_964455635.1 uncultured Lentimicrobiaceae bacterium
TTAACCTGATTCATTCAAGAAAAAGCAGTATCAATTTTATCCATTCTTCAAGGCGAGAAAAACAGCTTTCAGCCGGTTATTGTTTAAAAATACTACTTTTGCACTTCGCAAGCAAGGCGTTTATGATTAAATATTTTCTGACATTTACTCTGTCTTTTGTTATTCTTATGGCAAAAGCGCAGATACCGGTTGGCTATTACGACAATGCCACGGGGTTATCGGGCGGAGCGTTAAAAGCCGCTTTACACGATATTATTAAAGGCCATCACGAATTAAGTTACGATAGTGTTACCATTGCTTTGCGTGTAACTGATCAGGATACGGTGGATACAAGCAAGGTTGTTTGTTTATATACCGGCTGGACTTACGGAAAATATGATTTTGGTAACGGCTCGGAAAATTGGAATCGTGAGCATGTCTGGTCTAAATCGCATGGCGATTTTGGTGTCAGCCCGCCGGCGGGAACCGACTTGCATCACATCCGGCCGGCAGACGCTTCGGTTAATTCAGCAAAAAATAACCGTGACTTTGATTGGGGTATTACGCAATACATCGACGGGTCGGGCCCTACCGATTGTTACGAAGCTCCCTACACCTGGGAACCACGCGACGAAGTTAAGGGCGATGTGGCGCGCATGATTTTTTATATGGCTGTTCGTTACGAAGGTGATAACGGCGAAGTAGATCTGGAAATTGTTGATTCGGTGAACACATCACCCAACAAAGAACCGTTTTACGGTAAGCTTTCCACATTGCTTGCCTGGAGCCATAACGATCCGGTTAATACCTGGGAACAGCGTCGAAACGATTCTATTTATTATCTTTATCAGCACAACAGAAATCCCTTTATCGACCATCCCGAATACATCGACTCTATTTGGGGAACAGGAATTGTGGCGGAACCGTCAAACCATGTTACCAATTTTACGGTAGCTGCCACCACCAGTTCGTCCATAACCCTTACCTGGAATAACAACGACGGTGCTGTGGCAGCCCAAAATTACCTTCTTTTAATTAATGAAACCGGTATTTTTACAGCACCTTCCGACAGCGTGGAATACCCTAACGATACCGATTTATCCGATAGCAGCGGTGTATATAATGTATCGCACAATGCTCAAACTTTTACCTGGAACGGATTACCTGCCGGAACTTCATTTTATTTTGCTATTTACCCTTACAACAATCAGGGAAACGACATAAATTATAAAACCGACAGCATTGTTCCTCAGGTCAACGATTCTACCGACGCTTTACAGTTTTCGCCGGTATTAATTATTTCCGAAGTTACCCATCCCTCCAACAAAGCCACTGCCAAATATGTTGAAATTACCAACATTGGCCAGGCCGACATGGATTTTTCTGCCGATACATGGTATTTGTCTATCCAGTCAAACGGAGGAACAACCTGGAGAGATATTCCTGTTACAGGATATTTAAAAGCCGATTCGTCGTTAACACTGGCTTACAGTGATTCTATTTTTAATGCTTATTACTACATGCATCCCGATATTGCCAGTGGCAGCATTACCGGTAACGGAAACGACGGTTATTTTTTGTTTTCGGGCGGAAACCATGTAACCGGAACTCTGGTTGATGCGTTCGGGGTTATCAATCAAAACGGCACGGGAACAAACTGGGATTACACGCATTCACGAGCTTATCGTATTTATGCGGTAACGGCACCCGATTCCGTTTGGCATGCCGATGAATGGATTATTGTTAATGCAGCTACTTCTGATATGACACCCCGCTGGCATCACCGCACCTTAACCTGGAACGGAACAGTGTCGTCGGAAGTTAACAACAAGGCAAACTGGGAAGAAACAGGTGGTGTTGAATCAGCCTACCCTCCGGATGCCGGATGTAAACTGATTTTTACAGCAACCGGTACAAGTCCGGTTATTTCAACAAACACTGTTTTCAGTACCATTAAAGTTGACAGCAGCGCCATTCTGACTATTGATAACGATGCTGTGTTGGAGATTATCGGAAAATAAATTTTATCGTAAAACACGTTTGTAGTAAAACCGTTGGTTTATGTTGATACAAAAAACAGGAATCTGCTTGCGGCAGACCCCTGTTTTAGAAGACATATCCCCTCTTAAAAAGATTGTCTCTTATGTAGTTATCCCAATTTAGCTTTAATGAACTCGCGGTTCATGCGGGCAATGTTCGCCACCGAAATTTCTTTCGGACAAACAGCCTCACAGGCATAAGTATTGGTACAGTTTCCAAATCCCAGCTCGTCCATTTTGGCAACCATGGCTTTAACACGCCCTTTGGCTTCAATTTTACCTTGTGGTAACAAGGCAAACTGCGATACTTTTGCCGAAACAAACAACATAGCCGATGCATTTTTACAGGCGGCCACACAGGCACCACAGCCAATACAGGCAGCAGCATCCATTGCCAAATCAGCCTTTTCTTTATTAATGGGAATGGCATTGCCATCGGGTACTCCACCGGTGCTCACCGATATATAGCCACCCGATTGAATGATTTCGTCAAATGCCGAGCGGTCAACAATAAGGTCTCTGATAACCGGAAAAGGTTTGGCACGCCACGGTTCAATAACGATGGTGTCGCCATCTTTAAACTTGCGCATATGCAGCTGGCAGGTAGTTGTTGCCGATTCGGGCCCGTGCGGGGTTCCGTTAATGTAAAGACTACACATTCCGCAAATACCTTCACGACAATCGTGATCGAAAGCAACCGGACGGTCTCCTTTTTCAATAAGCTCATCATTTAAAATGTCGAGCATTTCCAAAAAAGAGGCATCACTTGATATGTTTTTAACGTCGTAATCAACAAAATTACCTTTGTCATTTGAGGTAGCCTGACGCCATATTTTTAATTTTAAATCCATTGTTTTTGTCTTAATGTTATAAAATACATATTATAATTAGGCTGTTTTATAGTTACGAGTCTTCACTTCAATGTTTTCGTAAACCAACGGCTCTTTATTAAGTACAGGCTCTTTGTCGTCGCCTGCATATTCCCAGGCAGCAACATACATAAAGTCCTTATCATTACGTTTGGCTTCTCCTTCGGGAGTTTGATGCTCTTCGCGGAAGTGTCCTCCACACGATTCTTCACGGTGCAGTGCGTCGCGGGCAAGCAATTCTCCCAGTTCAAGGAAATCGGCAAGGCGCAAGGCTTTTTCAAGTTCGATGTTAACACCGTCTTTTGTGCCTGGCACTTTAACATTCGACCAGAATTCTTTGCGTAATTCCTGAATCATTTTGATTCCTTCTTCAAGTTTTTCTTTATTACGTGCCATCCCGGCATGATCCCACATAATACGTCCTAAACGTCTGTGGATGGAATCAACCGTTTCGGTACCATTAATCGACAGCAATTTATCAATACGTTCTTGAACCGCTTTTTCGGCTTCTTCAAATTCCTGATTATCGGTAGAAATAGAATCAACGGTAATTTGGTCGGCCAAGTAGTTTTGCATGGTATAAGGCAGCACAAAATATCCGTCCGATAATCCCTGCATCAAAGCTGAAGCTCCCAAACGGTTTGCCCCGTGGTCGGAGAAATTGGCTTCGCCGCCCACAAACAGCCCCGGAATATTGCTTTGCAGCTCGTAATCTACCCAAAGGCCACCCATGGTATAGTGTATGGCCGGATAAATCATCATTGGAGTTTCGTAAGGGTTGTCGTCCACAATACGTTCATACATATCAAACAGGTTTCCGTAACGTGCTTTAATAACCTCTTTACCCAACCTTTTAATGGCATCTTTAAAATCTAAAAATACCGCCAACCCTGTACCTACACCGTAACCGGCATCGCAACGTTCTTTAGCAGCCCGTGAAGCCACATCGCGCGGAACAAGGTTACCAAAAGCCGGATATCTTCTCTCCAGGTAATAGTCGCGGTCTTCTTCGGGAATATCGAGCGGGCGAATCTCTTTTTTTCTAATTCTTTCCGCATCTTCTTTCTTTTTAGGAACCCAAATACGTCCGTCGTTACGCAAGCTTTCACTCATTAAGGTAAGTTTCGACTGGTAATCGCCATGAACGGGAATACAGGTCGGGTGAATTTGCACGTAGCAGGGATTTGCAAAGTAAGCTCCTCTTTTATAGGCACGCCATGCTGCACTGCCGTTAGAGGTCATGGCATTGGTAGAAAGGAAAAACAGATTTCCATATCCGCCGGTAGCCAATAAAACAGCATGAGCGCTGTGTCGCTCCAATTCACCTGTAAACAAATTACGTACAATAATACCCCGTGCCCGGCCATCTTTCATCAATACAAGATCAACCATTTCGCGGCGGGTGTATAATTTTACCGAACCTTTTTTAATTTCTTTACTTAATGCACCATAAGCACCTAACAACAGTTGCTGGCCGGTTTGACCCCGGGCATAAAATGTTCGCGAAACCTGAGCTCCTCCAAAAGAGCGGTTGTCGAGTGTACCACCATATTCGCGTGCAAACGGAACGCCTTGTGCTACACATTGGTCGATGATATTATTACTTACCTCTGCCAAACGATAGGTGTTGGCTTCGCGGCCGCGATAGTCGCCTCCTTTAACCGTATCGTAAAACAACCGGTAAACCGTATCACCATCGTTGGGATAGTTTTTTGCAGCGTTAATGCCCCCCTGTGCAGCAATACTGTGTGCACGGCGCGGGCTGTCCTGAATACAGAAAACCTTTACGTTAAAACCCATCTCACCCAGGCTGGCAGCAGCCGCTCCACCGGCAAGACCGGTACCAACAACAATAATATCAATTTTACGTTTGTTAGGCGGGTTAACAAGTTTTTGATGTTCTTTATAATGAGTCCATTTATTGGCCAAAGGGCCTTCCGGAATCTTTGAATCTATTTTAGTCATAACGTTCTACGAATTTAATATTATCGAAAATAAATTACCAAAGGAATAATCACAAAGCCAATAGTTACAACTATAGCATAAACACGGCTTAACCCTCTAATAAAACCCCAGTAAGTGGGATGATTTAATCCAAGCGTTTGAAAAGCCGATTGAAAGGCATGATCGAGGTGAAACCCCATCAACAAAAACATAATAACATAAAAGGCTACGTAGCCGCCGTTATGAAATAAATCAATAACAAGTTGTCCCATGTCTTCTTTACCTGCCAACTCAGGAACACCATTACCAACCCATCCCATTTTTACAAAGAAAAAGTTGCCAAGGTGGATAGCCAGAAAAATAAAAATGATAATTCCGGTATAAATCATGTACTTTGAAAATGGCGACTGCTCCATCCAGGTTCTTTTTTTATAACCTTTGGGGCGTGAAGCCCAGTTTTGAATTTGCAGGATTATTCCGTAAAGAATGTGGATGGCAAATCCTGCGAACAACACCCACTGAAATACCTGAATAAAAGGGTTGGTTCCCATAAAATGAGCCCCTTCGTTAAACAGGCTTTTGTCGAAGAGCAAAAACGAATTAAGGGTGAGATGCACCAATAAAAACGTCAGTAAAAACAGCCCCATCAACGACATAATAATCTTCTTCGTAATGGAAGAGTAAAAATGTGAACTACTCATAACTTAAGTGTTTTACCTATTATTTAAAATTAACTTCTCCTTAATCTTTAAGGAATTACAAATATAGAAAAGTAAAACAAGCAGAAAACAAATAATGTTAATTTAAAACAATTATAGAAAGTTTGTAATTAACTATAAATCAGTTTAGATGTTCTGAAAGTGATTTTATTAATTAAGAAATCTTTTTAAATAGATGATAATCCGGCATAAGCATCCCTTATTTTTTTTGCGATGGCTTCAAATTCCCCGGCTTCCAATTTCAGCTTGGGTTGTTTAAAGTCCATATCATAAAGGCTGTTTATGGGGATTAGATGAATGTGTGCATGAGGTACCTCCAGCCCAATTACCGTAATGCCGATGCGTTTGCAGGGCATAACCTTTTCAATGGCCAAACCCACCTTTTTGGCAAAAGCAAACAATCCTTTGTACAAATCATCGTCGATATCGAAAATATAATCTACCTCCTTTTTGGGAATTACCAATGTGTGGCCTTTAGCCAAAGGGTTGATGTCGAGGAAAGCATAATAATTGTCGTCTTCGGCAATTTTATACGACGGAATTTCACCCTGTACTATTTTTGTAAAAATGGATGCCATAACAATAATTTTTTAAGATTTATGTTATGCAAAGTTCAACAAAAAAAGGGCTCGATGTTAGGATTGGGTTTATTTTTATGGAAAACGTAAAGGCCATTCATGAATGGCCTTTACGTTTGATGTTTTGTAAAAAAATTATTATGAAAATAATTTTCTGTTTCTTATCGCGACACTTCAATCACCTCAAAGGGGATGATGCCTGCCGGCACCTGAATATCCACTTTATCACCTACCTTTTTACCCAGCAGCCCTTTGGCTATGGGTGAATCAACGGATATTTTTCCCTGTTTCAGGTCTGCTTCTTTTTCGGGAACCAGCGTATAGCTCATGGAAGCACCGTTTTTGAGGTTTTTAATTTTAACGGTAGAAAGGATAAGCACCTTGGAGCTGTCCATTTTTGATTCGTCAATAATTCGTGCTTTGCTTACCAACTCCTGCAATTTGGAAATTTTAAGTTCAAGCATACCCTGAGCTTCTTTGGCCGCGTCGTATTCGGCATTTTCCGAAAGGTCACCTTTGTCGCGAGCTTCAGCAATCTGAGCTGAAATGGAAGGGCGTTCAACCCTGATTAAATGATCCAGTTCATCTTTTAGTTTCTGCAATCCTTCCTCAGTAAAATATCTGGATGCTGACATAGTATATTGTTTTTAATAATGTTAATGAATAAAAGATAAAAAAGACCCTTAACAGTTAATTAAGGGTCTCTTTGAATGTGCAAAGATAATAAGATTTGTCTTGCCGACAATAGATTTTAAAAATTCAGTATAATTCCTATGGTATGATTGCCGTTAAAACTTACGGTTTCGCGGTAGGAATAATCGATTGAAAAGTAAGAGCCTTTTTCTTTATTAATGGGTACCTGTACGGTAGCTCCCAAACTCAGCCCGCTGCTTACATTACTGCGTTCGGCCGATAACATGTTATCCCAAATACCTTTTTCGTAGGTGTATCCTCCGCGTATCATTACCCAGTCTTTCATGCTAAACTCCACACCTAAAGCAAACTGGTCTTTTGTAAACGAGTTTGACAAAAAGGTAAGAGCAGGAGTTAACCGCAAGTCTTTTCCAAATAAAAAGTCGTAGGATGTGCCGATGGTTAACTGCGCGGGGATTTCAAACTGGTCGGAACGGTGTTCCAGTGTAAACTGTGTTTCCTGTCCCGGGATAAACGCTTTAAGCGACAGCCCGTCGCCGGTAAACTTCATGGTTGGCCCGATATTTTTTAAAGCAACGCCAAAGGCAAACTGATTGTTAGCACCACTTACATATTGAATACCGATGTCAATGGCAACACCCACGGCCGTATTGTCGGAAATGCTTTCCGAAATAATTTTAAACACGGCACCGGCGCTAATGCTGTTTGAAAACGATTTTGAATATGAAAGTGCAAAATTTATCAAACTGGGGCTGTAAGTACCGAGGCCTCCATCGGGGTTATTGGTTGTAGTAACATCAATTTCACCGAAGTTCATCGACATTACCTGCAAGCCAAACACGCCTGATTCGCTAACCCGTTGAGCCAGGCCGAAAGCAAAAATATTTGTTCCTGTACCTTTAAGCCATTGGGTATGGGCAAAATTAACCTGTGTTTTGTGTGTATAGGCCAAGCCTCCCACGTTTCCCCACATAGCTTCCAGGCCATGAACCCGTGCCATGTTGGCGGAGCCCCAACCTGAACTTCTGGCCCAGGGATTTATAAGCAACTCCGAGGCGCCGGCCTGTCCTGAACGGTCTTTGTTTCCTGCCTGAAGAAACTGAGGCGTAAACGCTACCCCGATTAACAATAGTGCTAAATATTTATAAAGAGTTTTCATAATCCAAACGGTTTATTCTTATTCTATTTTTATATTCATTATTTTTAGAAAGTATTCAAATCAGGTACACGCTGCGAGCAGAACCATTTTACAATATGTTCTCCCTCGGGAGCTTCCACATGAATGTAGTAGATACCTCCTGAAATAGGTACACCGGCAAAGTTTTTCAAATCCCATTCCAGTGCCGTTACCGGATCGTCTTTGGTAAGTTGCCTTACTTTGACGCCTGAAACATCGTAAATGGTAATGGTACACTGTTTTGGCAAATTTGTAATCTTAACCCTGGTATCCAGTGCGTTGTGTTCGTAATCCGAATAACCGTAATAAGGGTTCGGCACTACTCTGATTTCATCAAGGTCGGTAACAAGCTTGGCGGGATTTTTATACTCCGTGCTAATGCCATTGGTGGTAAATTCGTAAACGGGATACTGGTTGTTTTCGTCCATACCCGGATAAACCGTATCCAACTCCGCTGCGGTATATCCTCTGCGATAAGGCGTTGCAATACGTATCTTAACGGTAGCATCGTTGCTTAACCACTCTACCCCTTTGGTAGCCATGGGCATCCCGACATACATTACCTGACTGTATAAACGCGGGAACATGGCAAATCTAAGCGGATCGTACGCCAAAGTATCCAGTATGGTATGAACATATTTACCTGCATCATAAGCCGGAGAGTTAAACTCTTTATGAATACCGGAAAAATCGAAAACACTTTTATTGTGTTTGAAAATATAAACGTAATGTTTACCTCCCAATACCGGCATGCGGTTAAATCCTGTACCGCTGAAAATATTGTCATCGTTATATTGATGGTCAAGATCCGGGTCTTTAGCAGTAGGATTAAACTGCATATCGCGGCCATTGAAGGCCCCCAGATAGGAATCTTCGCTAAACATCACATTCAGCCGTTCACCCGTTTCAACATTGATAGCATATCCCGGGAACCAACCCATACCGTGGTCGCTGATATAGTTGGGGTCATCGGGATTATCACTTGGCCCCGAACCGGGAGTAGCATAATTGCCATCCTTATCAACGGAAGGTGATTTTCGCAGGTTAAACTGTAGTGCGTGGCCTTCGGCAAGCAACGAATCAAAACTCATTTCGATAACAGGACAGCGGGACCATTTTGATTTATCGGGTGTAAATACAATATCTACACTGGCAAGATCATCCATCCCCGATAGCGTTTTTGAACCTCCATTTAGGGCAGGGCCAATAGATGATTGTCCCGGATTCGCAAGTGCATCATCAAGGCTAAATGTCGTAAGTGAATAGGGTGCCCAGGTTCCTTTTGCTATTTTTTCGTAAGCTTCGGAAGGGTCCCACGGACTTGGGGGTGATAACTGCATACCCCAGTCGTTATCGGCTGCCACTTCCTGACTTTGATAAGTACCTGATCGAATCCAGTTTAAAACATAACCCGGTACGTCTTCGTCTTCCACACCACTAAGCCATCTGCGCGAACTGTCGTTATAAACTACAGTAGAGTTAATCAAACCATTATTTTCGGCAAGAACAGTTTTTACTAAGCTAAGGCTGTTTTCAACTTGCACTTTACCAACTCCAATGGGCCCCGGCTGATAGGGCTGTGTCATCTGTACCGAAAGTCCCAGGTCGTTAAACAACTGTTCATTGTTCATAATAATGGTTGTGTCGGCATTGTAAATTTCGCCGGTAGCCTTGTCTTTAATATGCCACTTGGCAACTAATTTAGAAGTGGTATCGCCAAGCAGACCGACAACATCACTTACCCCATATATTTTAACGCGCTGTAACGAATCCAACCACAATTCGTAATCACCTTTTTTAACCCCCAACGGATTGATAACTTTAACGTTAACAGGCCCTGCATTCACTTTATAAGTGGGGTGATAAACCATGGGATAATCGGGGCTGCCAAAAATATTGGTTTCGGAAGCAGGTGGTTTGTTAAGTATCTCCTGAACCGTTTCGTCAGATAATTCCAGTGTCATTCCTCCGTTGCCATAGCCTGCTATTCGTGTAATTTCGGGACGGGTTCCGTAATCACCGTTTATAATGGTACCGTTTACCGTACGATGCGGCATGGCCGAGTAAAGTTGTATGTTTTTTCTACCTGATAAATAAGGTTTCTTTTGCCCGTATAAGCCTTTTGAAACATTTGGATCTTGGTTATATTCCATGTAGTTGTTGTAGGCGTAGGCAATGGCCGTATAATAATACACCTTGTTGTTTACCAGCCTCACATCACCGGTGGCAAAGGCGTCTTGCGTAATTTCGAAAGAGTGCGAAATGCCATTGTCACCTCCCAGAACCTCAACTACAGGAACATTTCCACCGATAGCTTCATCAAAATTATAATTAACCAATTTAGTAACGCCGTTTTTAAGGTCAAATTCGGCAACAAGACGCATTAAATCGGGATCGTGAATACTCTCGATGGTAACCTGATCGTTTTTAAGCTGGAATATTTGGTATCCTTCAAAGCGGTATAACGAGTCGCTCCGTTTGGTGGGATCCAACGGATAGGGTTGAATAATATTCGGATCAAACTCGGAATATCCCTCCTGATAGTTATTCGATGATTTAGAGTTGGAAATATAAAAAACAAATTTTCTGTCCAATTCCGAAACAGTCAGGTCAGGAGCGGTAGGACCGTCAATAACTTTAAAACAGTTGTCGAAAAGGGCCTGACATTTATCATCCACAACCCTAAGTAATTTAACTGATGCCCAGGCATCTCCCGAGGTAGAACGAGCCCACGGAATACCTACGGTAATGTAGTTTACGGCACCGGGTTTTAAGGTAAACGGGCCTGCCGACTGCATAAACCTTCTGTCGCCGGGAGGGTTAGGGCTGCCATTACTTCCGGTTTGTTCTGTCCAATAAAATCCGTCTGTACCGTAACCTCCGTTAGGCGGCTGTCCTCCGGTACCCCAGTTACAGGGGTCGGAATCGCCGGGGAACATAAAGTCACATTCAGGGCCAACAGTTCCTGATCCGGTAATGTAAGCAGTTCCTCCATAATACATTTTGGTACCGTCTTTCCAAATACCACGTAAATAATTATAATATTGTGTTGCAATTTCAGGGTCGCCCTGTACACCGGGTGAATTGTTGTGATAAACAAAACGACGCATTCCAAAACGCTCATCGTCAACAATGCCGTTTCCGAAATTTATACCGTTGATACTTTCGTCACACCGCTGAACAGTTGTCAGATTACCGTTATTATCAAAAACCGTATCATATTTTGGATTGTCAATTCCGTCCGGGTCCATATAAGGCCCCTGAAAAAAGTCAACTCCCACGGCAGGTGGATGAGCCCCATACGATTCAACTTCGCCATTACCGTCAACATCTTTACCATTGTAGCAGTAACCCAAACCTCTTGCCACGTCACAACCTACAAAATCATCATAAGCATATCCCAAGTCGGTATCAACCCAGGGCGAAAAATAGGTATTGGTTAATTCAAAGGTAGAGCGGTTAATAATTTCGTAACTGTAAAAGGTCATGTTGTTAATTACGTCGTTGGTGGCAAAGGCAAAAGCCTGTGCTCTTATTTCCATTCCAATGGCGGCACCGGTTGTTTCGGTATGAGCGTTTCCTTTGTCGTTAAATACCCACCATAAAGTTTGGTCGCCTTTTATCACCTGGTCGGAAAGTACACTACCGTGAATAACACCTTCTATTTCCTCATCTTTGGTAGGCGTTTTGGTGTGACACAGTGAGTTATCGATGTCATAATAAGGATAATCACCTCTGAGAGGATCATATTCTCCGTCGCCATCGTTGTCGTAAAAAGGAGCGAGATAATAGCTTTGTCCTTTTGAAGGGTCGCCATGGGCAGGCCAGTTTAGAATAGACTCGGGGATGGTATAATTTTCATCGGGAACGAATGCTCCGGTTTCGGGGTCGGTATGCGATAAAAATTCATCCACGTCGGATCGGTAAATTTTAAAATGCTTGTCGTATTGCGAGCAGGTGGCAGCATCAATGGCAGCTGTCCCATCAATGGTTAAAGGGCCTGTCCAATAATCAACCCCTATCTGACGGTAACGCAGGGCTGCCAGTTTTAACTGGTTGTTAACGTCGAGGCCGCCAATCCACAAAGCTCCGGAATACATGGAAGTAGCCGTACCGTTTTTCGGTATGTAATATTTTGATCCGGTACCACCCGGTAAATCCCACCACATATCGCCACCGGTATTAATTCGTGCTTTTACATTGTTAATGTCGAGCCACTCAAAACCGGCAGCAGGGGCACATCCCGCCGTGGTATTTTTTAAAACACGCTTTACTTTAAGACTGTCTGTTCTCTCTCTTCCGAAGGTAGTGGAAACCATCATGGTCGAAATAAAAACAATCAATAAAATATGAGTAATATTCTTCATAATATATTCTGTTTATTCTTTAGTTACTAAAACAATTATTAAGGTGTTACATTAAAAGTTAAATGATAAACCAAAACGAATTTGCCGCGGGGCACTGTAATTTCCCGGTCGGTTTACATAAATACTGTAAAGTTCGCGGTACGACTCGGGGTCAAGTTGGTTATTTATCTCGCGTTGCCATTCAGGTGCTGCCAGATAGCCATCGTCGTCGGCATTACCCGTATAAGGGTAAACATTTAGTACATTGTGTGTATTGAGCACATTCAACACCAAGAAGTAAACATTCATATACGACTGGTGTGTTGAACCGTCTTTACTTTTGTGAGCTTTAAAATAAAAGTCCTTGTCAATACGCATGTCGATTCTAAACTGCCAGGGAAGGCGTGATCCGCCATAAGTTCCTTTAAGGATGTTAACACCTCCCGAAAGAGGAGATCGTACATTTCGCGAAGCGGTATAGGGAACACCCGAACCTCCGTTTAAGGTCATATTTACACCAAAATTACTAAGTATGTCGATGGGTGCTTTTCCCGATTTGTCGCGGTTAATGCGAGGGCCGTTGTATTTTTTTCCGGCTCCATACCGATAGTCGAATACAATGTTAAACTGATGGCGCCTGTCCCAGGGCATCGGGAACGTAGAGCGCAGATTCGGTAAACCGGCTGCGATTAACGAAGCAGCTGTAGTGGTTGACGAACCGGTAGCATCGGCAAACTGAAGTGTATAGGATGCTCGTAACTGTATGTTTCCGGTACGACGTAAGTCGTAATCTACCGTTAACCCTTTTACGGTACCAAAGTCGAGGTTATTGTAAGAGGTGTAATCTTTGGGGTAAGCTCCGTTAAAACGGTAGAGCTGAATCATATTACGCATCTCACGGTAAAAGGTAGAGAAGGTAATGGCCGAAGTGTTGTTTAATTTTTGTGTAAACCCAAGTTCGTAATCAATGGTTTTTTCAGGGGTAAGCGAAGGGTTGTTAATGGCTCCGCTAACGGTATTAAAAAAGTAATAAGTAGCCGGAGTGGTAAAGGTATTACTCGAAGGGCGCTGTGTTAATACGTCGTAGTGGGCAAAAAACAGTGCCTCGTCGGAAATTGGAAATGAAAACGAAATACGAGGCATAATACTTACCTGCGGATCGTAATCTTTAAAAGAGCTGATATTTACCTTTTTCTGATTCGGATCCTGAAGTACCGGAGAAATACCGCTTCCCACATCCAATATGGAGGGATCCTGAATTTCAACACCCTGATCGTTGTACCATATATTGCCGTTACGATAACCGGTTACTCTGGTGGGATTTTCAACCTTATCGGCATAAACAATGTAGTTGCTGCCAATATTACCGGGGTGCGAAATTTGAGTACCTCCCAAATTTGTTACTTCGCTTGCTGTTTTGGCAGGGAATAACAAATAAGGATCCTTTAACACTTTTTGGTTGGCATCGTACCGGTCAACCCTTACACCAATGTTAAAAATAAGGTCTTTTACCGAAAATTTATCCTGAATATAACCGGCCATATAAATGGGCTTAAAAGCACCTATATCGCGTGTGTACATTCCGTTGGCATCCTGTTTCCCGAAAAAGTCATCGTAGGAGGGCTGATTTTTTAATTTATTTCCCGTATAATCGAAACCGTAGTAACTGATGTAAGAGTTACCGTCGTTCCATAATTCGTCGGGTGCAAACATATCAATGTTGAACAGGTCTTTATCCAACTGAACAGTATGTTTTTCTCCGTTTTTATCAAAATATTCAATGGACTGATTGTTATAATCGTAAGAGTCGATGGTGATAAAATCGAGACCGTCAACCGGAAGCCCCAATTTTTGACGAAGGTTTTTATCGAAAGTACGTTGTGAAAGGGCGTCGTATTTTCTGTAATAAATAATGGTATCCACCACGCCGTCATGCTGGATAAGTTCCGGATGATCTTTGTCAAGTTCCTTAATATGGAAGTTGGTAAGCTGACGCATGAGTGTCCACATTCCGGTGGTGGCCCAACTAATTCCCGAATTGGAGCGTTGTTCGTATTGGAAGCCAAGTTTAATGTCGTGGTCACCCAGGTCCATCGAAGCATCCAGTCTTAAGTTATACTGATCGTTATCATATTTTCCGTAACCTATCATATTTGTTCCCGGCGACTGGTACAAGCCATATACCGAGCCCGGTTGGTTTCCGTTTAACAAACCTCCACCGAGTTGTATGTTGTCGAAGTTGTCGTAATTTCCTTCGGGATAACCCGCAAAAGTTTGATAATAACTGGTAGTGTATTGTGCTACAAGGGGGTTGTAATCTTCGGGAGTAAAGGTAACCAATGTATCAAAATCCCATTGGTTTAACAACTGAACATTGTCGTAAAACACACCGTTTACCGTATCGCTGCCCAGTTCGTAAGTAGGACTTTTATAGGTGCTGAATTTTCCCAGATAACCATATTTGAAAATGTCATTCCAATGGTTTGGGTCGCCATGTTCACCGCGAACTTTTGTGTAGTCGGCCTGAATGGTATATAACACATTTTTTAACAACGATTTACTGTCGCTACCCGAAGGGAAACGCTGGGTAAAACGAACGTAGCCACGCATGGTTTCATCGTTATAAACACCGTTTTTAGCGTAGTTTAACAGTGAACCCGAATAGCTAAAAGCATTGTTGTGCGAACGGTTGTAAGCACCGCCAAATGTTAAAGTAATATTATCGGTTGTGCGTACACTAACGTTACCGAGCAGGTTAATATTCCACCGGGTGGTATTTTTTGAATAGTTTAATTTCTGCAGGTCATCGTTACGCAGAAAGTTACCATTAATAAAGGTGCCGCTTCCGGTACCCGAAGGCCTCAGGGGATTTTGTTCAAGATTTGCAAGCACATCGTCTTTGGCATAATAATGGCCTACCGCCGATATTGCACCATCGTTTTGGTAAACACCATCGCCGGCTAAAAAGAACCCCAACAAAGCAGTACCGTTTTTATCTTTACCTTTAATTAACGGCCCCATCACGTTAAAGCCTAAACGGTTGTAACCAAAGGCATCTAAAAACTGAGATGTTTCCATTTCAAGGCCTGCACCAAATTTACGGGAAGCTCCTTTGGTGGTAACATTAATTACACCCGATGTGGCATCGCCGTACTGAGCCGGTGTTCCCCCCAAAATAACGTCAACCTGCTCGATGGCCGATTGCGGCACGGTGGAGTTACCAATAACCCTGATACCATCGATGTACATAGCCGTTGCATTTGCACGGGCACCACGTACACTACCGCGTTCACCATCTTTTGAAAACACACCGCCTACTGTTGTAGCCACGGCATTGGCACTACGATTTGGCATTTTGGATATCTCTTCGGAGGTAACCGAAGCGCCACTGGAAGTTTCGTCTTTTGAAATCAGCGGAACGGTATAGTCCACAATTTCAACTTCTTCGAGTGTTTCCGAGGTGGGTGTCATCTCGATGTCGTAAAAACGTGTTTTATCGGCCGAAATGGCCATACCGTTAACGATAACTGTTTTATAACCTATGTAGGTGGCTTTTAAACTGTATTTTCCCGGAGGGATTGGTTTAATTTGATAATTACCGTCGAAATCGGAGGTGGCACCTCCAATCATGGTCCCGTTATTTTCCAGTACAATATTGGCAAAAGGAACGGGCTCTTTGGTTGTTTTATCAATAACTTTTCCTTTTAGGGCACCCTGCTGAGCAAACAGCATCAGGCCGGTGGAAAGAATCAAACCAAATGTAAGGAGTAAATTTCTAATCATATCCGCAATTTTATATCCATAATGATAGACTACTGTCTTATTAAAAGGGTCGGTAAATTTATAATTAATTCAATCATCAACTAATGTTTTACCAAATTTTTAATGTTTTAAAATTATATGTATTTCTGATTTAATATTTCAGAATAAATAAATGCTCTTTTTAAATTAAACGTTCTGTTACTACTTTGTTTTTTAAGGCTGAATGCATCCACATTTACGTTGTGAATTTGTGTTTCATCAAGCGCCGTTTGTTTCGCCAGTTTAATTTCACTTTCGCCCTCTTCGTAAATATCGGCATCGGTAAACTGTTGAACCGTATTAAACTGTTGAACCGTATCAAGTGAAGACTCTGTTTGCCGGGGCTTGGTTGCAACGTCAAAATCTTTAACATCCAAATTTGTTTTCCGTTGCATGCCGGCAGTTTGTGTATATTGTTCCAACAACTCTTCAAACAAACTACTTTTCTCAGCTGTTTTTTTTGGTTGACCGGATGCAGCCGAACTCCCTCTTTTTTTGTTGGTACGATAGGCTGAGTAAGCTATCCAGGCAAGTCCTGCAAGCACAAAAAGTATGTCCTGAAATGATGCGTAATAACCCATAAAAAACTTTACCGTTAAGAAACGTTAAAAGTATAAAAATAAATTAAAGTCAGTAGTATAATGAAAACTTTTTTTACAATCGTTTGTGTTGGCTCTTTTCAGGCTCTTTTAAACGCAGTAAAACAACCACTTCGTAAATTAAAAAAGCTAAATAATAAATCAAAAATGTTAGTATAAACGATATGGCATCATCAGGGTTTAGCCATGCATAAACAAACAACAGTACGGCAAACACTATCATCTTACCAAAACTGACCAACAGATAGGTGTTTACAAATTTTACCATTCTTGATGAAAGAGCGTTGATCAGTAAATATAATATTCCCAGCGTTATTAAATACATAACGAGCAATATTACAGGCCAGTGAATGGTGATTTTTAAACCGGTTATCCATTGCCCGGCAGCAAAAGAGGCAGCAGTGATTAATAACACAAAAGCGGTAAATTGTATGGCCAGCTTTTTAAAGGTTGTTTCCATCTTTTTTATTTTTTGACGGGTTATTTTTGTTATATCTAAACAGTTCGCGCATACCGTATAATACCGATACTAATACACTTAGTATTGACAGCACCAACGTAAATACGGGGAATTTCCAACCTGTATATTTGTCCAGTTCTTTGCCTCCGAAAGTTCCTGCAACAATAATAACACCCATCTGGATAGCCAGCGAGGAGTATTTGGCGTAAAACTTTAACGGATTCTCTTTTTGTTCTGTCATGATATAACGTAACTCCTATTAAAAAACAAAAGTACGGTTTTTTTTAGCGAGGTTGCATAATATAATACGGTTTTGGAAGGGAAACGAGGCTTGTAATTTAACAGTGCACCATTCGGAATAGGGCTGGGGTTTAAATAAGGCTATTTAAAATCGTAATTTTCCTTCATAAACTCAAGGTACCCTTTTACATCTTTGTCGCGGTACATAATGGGATAGTTTTTGGTGGAGATGGGAAATATTTTATAGTCATCTTTATTGAGGCCCGACAAAACATATTCATCGTTTTTAATGGCTCTGTAATAATTGGCAGCATCGTTTTTGTTGCTGAAATTGCCAATGGTTATCAGTACACGCTGATTGTCGAGCTGCAGGCTTTTTATTCTTAGCTTTCGCAACCTGAAATATTTTTTATCGAAGTCAGAAATACGTACTTTCAGGGGATTGATTTTTATATTGTTTCCGTTAACGGCAAGGATAACAAAAAACGGAATCTTTTTAAGCACTTTATATTTGGTTATCTTTTTGGTTTTTTTACCGTCTCCATCTTTGGCTCCGCCATCGAATCCATATTCGGCACGCAGGGTTTTTAAAATTTGTTTTGCCTGCGGGGTTACTTCGCTTTGCGGATAAGCAGCCACAAGTGCTTTCATTTCGGTGTACATTGAATCAACGGTAGTGGCTTTTCCAAGCGCGATGGCGCGCATATATAAAAAACGAGGTATCAACGATTCATTGTCCGGATACTCTTCAATGGCTTTGTTGGCGAAAGATAATACCCTGAAATACTGTTCGCGTTCAAAAGCTTTATAGGTTCGGCTGTATAGTTTTACAACCTGGCCTTTTTTTTGAGCCAGTTTAACAAAATATTGGGGGTCGATAATTACCTTGGCGAAATCGCTGTCGGGATATTTTGATAATATCAGATTTTTGTATTTTTCTGTTTCGGAGGCATTATTTTTTTCCGAATATAATTGATAAAGGGCAAACCATGCTTCCAGTTCGTATTTGTTACCGGGAAAACGCTGAAGCATTTCGTTATAGATGGTAATGGCCGCGGCAGTATCGCGCAACGACTCTTTATATAATTCGCCCAGTTTACGATAGGCTTCCAAAATCATTTGGTCGGAAGCTTTAAAATCGGCTTCGGTTTTGGGCAATCCGTTAAGATAGAACTCCCTGTCGTAAGGTGTTGCTTTGGAAGAAGCCATGGTGGCGGTATCCGATGTGGTGCTGTCTGTTCGGGCAACTTCACCGGTCAGGTCGTCGGAGCCTGTCAGCATTTGACGCTTGTCGCTTAAACGCCAATTGTCGGTAAGCTGACGTTTGCCCCATTTACGAACAAACTCGCTGTAACCTTTGCTAAGTGCTTGTGGATTATAAAAGTACCATTTACCGTTTCCGGCGCCCAATGACGGAGGGCCGCCCGGACCGCCACGGCGGTTCATACCGGTTTGGATGCCGTTTTTCATGGCAATTTGTTCTGCCTCTTTGGCCTCTTTTTCTTCTTCTTCCCTTTTTTTGCGCTCTTCCTCGGCAATTTTATATTTTTCAATAACCGCATCAATAATGGCATTCCGTTCATCGGGACTCATTTTTGCGAGGGTTTGCAAACTATCTTGCTCTTTAATGGTTTGATGCTCGGTAACAATATTTGAGAGTATGCCGGCTCTTTCTTTAATTTTAAAATAGTTGGGAAAATCGGCAGGCAAAGCCATTAAGGCCGTGTCGTAATATAATTTGGCAAATTTATATTCCGTTTCTTCAAAAAACAGTTCGGCTGCCTTTAACGAAGAAATTGTTTTTTGGTAGTTGTTGCTCATGCTTGAAGCTACCGATTTACGCAAATAATTAATAGCCAATGTGTCGTTTTTATCTTTCAATGCCACATCGGCTAAGGCATAGTAAATCTGATCTAAAAATTCTTTGTTTTTCGACTCTTTGGTCATTTTCATCAACAGCCGGGTAATGGCTTTGCTGTTTCCCGTTTTTGAATCGTACGATTGAGCCAGATTAAGCCGTGCATTAAAAGCCAGTTCATAATCGGGATTTCTTTTTATCAGCCTGCTGTAATATTTGGTTGCCCGTTGGAAATCGCCCTCTTTTTGATTGATTTGTCCTAAAATAAATAATGCCCTGTTAACCAAAAAGCGGCTTTTATTAATTTCTACAGCCCGTTCTAAAAAAGGATAAGCTGCATTATAGTTTTGTTGCGACAGAAAAAAATCGGCTTCGACTAACGGCAATTCGTTATATACTTTTGAAGGGAAATTATCCTTATCCATTTTGGATGTGAGCAGATTTAAGGTAGCTTCGGCTTTGGCCGGACGCTCCATCTGAATGTATGTTTTTGCAAGCCAAAGGAGGCCTTCGTAACGAATGGGGTTATCTTTATATTCGTTGTAAACATAATCGAACACACGACGGGCAGGAATATAATCCTGCTTATAAAAATGTGCTATTCCCATCATCAGGTAACTTTGGGCTACCCATTTTACCTGTTCCTTTCCACCAAAATACATGGAGTGTTTTTGAATGGCAATGGAAGCCTTTTCGATGGTTCTGTCCATCTTAGGGAACAGCGTTTTGGCATCGGCTTTTGTGCCGTAGTTGTAAACCCTTAAAATGGTTTTGTAGTTGTCTTTAATTTTATCGTGCTGAAGCACCTTCCCCTCTTCAAGACTCATCAGCCCGTTCCAATAAACATTATAATGGCAGGTAACATTGTGGTAAGCACGGCGTGTCCAGGTATTTTTTTTTGTGGAACAGCTGTTAAATACTGTACCCGCTAACAATAACAATGAAAGGGATATATATAAGGTGTATGTTTTTTTGCCTGGCAATGTTTTTCTAACTTTTTGATATAACTCTCTTAGGGCGTATTTATTATTCAACTTGCAAATTTAGAGGGCAAATTTAATTATTTATCATTTGCAACCGGAAAGAATTGATTTTTTGGTGATGTGCAATGCTGTTAATTGCCCTACGGGCGTTATTTGCTACGCGCTTAATAATTATATAATGAATTAATGGTACAATGATATAATGAATCCGCTACTCGCTTTACAATTATACAATGAATCAATTATACAATTATTTAATGAAC
>CAYVWX010000006.1:20609-31083 GCA_964455635.1 uncultured Lentimicrobiaceae bacterium
TACTCGCTTTACAATTATACAATGAATCAATTATACAATTATTTAATGAACCCGCTACTCGCTTTACAATTATACAATGAATCAATTATACAATTATTTAATGAACCCGCTACTCGCTTTACAATTATACAATGAATCAATTATACAATTATTTAATGAACCCGTTACTCGCTGGATAATGATACAATGAATTAATGGTACAATTATATAATGAACCCGCTATGCCATTGAATTACATGGAACCTCTGAACAATTATATCATTTTACCATTATACCATTAAACCATTATATCATTGTACCATTAAACCATTAACTCACGATATTCTTCCCCAGTTGGCTTTGTTTTTGGTGATTTTTAATAATTGATTTCTCAGCCTGTTGTTTTCGGGTAATTCAAGGCGGGTATCTTTTTCCAAAATTTTTTGTGCGATGGTGCGTGTTTTGTTTACCAGGACACCATCTTTGGCAAGGTTTACGATTTTAAATTCCAGCATTCCCGACTGGCGGGTTCCCTGCATATCGCCGGGTCCGCGCAGCTTAAGGTCGGCTTCGGCAATTTCAAACCCGTCGTTTGTTTTAACCATAATTTCCAACCGCTTTCTTCCTTCGTTCGACAGTTTATGACCTGACATGAGGATACAATATGACTGGTCGCTACCCCGTCCTACTCTGCCTCGCAACTGGTGCAGCTGCGAGAGGCCGAACCGCTCTGCATTTTCAATAACCATGACCGATGCATTGGGAACATCAACACCCACTTCTATTACCGTTGTTGAAATCATGATATCGGTTTTTCCTTCCACAAAGCGTTTCATTTCGTACTCTTTATCTTCGGGTTTCAGCTTTCCGTGGACAACGCTTACCTGATAATGAGGCAAAGGAAAATCGCGCTGAATTTGTTCAAAACCATCCATCAAATTTTTTAAATCAAGCTTTTCCGATTCATGAATAAGCGGATAAACAATATAAATTTGACGCCCTTTTTTAATTTGATTGCGGATAAATCCGATAACTTTAAGCCGGTTGTTATCGAAAAAATGTAATGTCTTTACGGGTTTCCTGCCGGGCGGCAGTTCATCGATTATCGATACATCGAGGTTGCCGTAAACGGTCATTGCCAAGGTGCGCGGAATGGGGGTGGCTGTCATAACGAGGATGTGGGGAGGGGATGTATTCTTTTTCCAAAGACGGGCACGCTGTGCTACCCCAAAACGATGTTGTTCATCAATGATTACAAGTCCCAAGTTGTTAAACTCCACTTCATCTTCAATAAGCGCATGGGTACCTATCAGAAGTTGCATTTTACCTTCACGAAGGCGTTGATGAATTATTTTTCGCTGTGCTTTTTTGGTAGAACCGGTTAAGAGGCCTGTTTCCACATCCATTTGCTCAAGCATGGCCGTTACCGAATGAAAATGCTGTGTTGCTAAAATTTCGGTAGGAGCCATAATAGCCGATTGGTATCCGTTATCGATGGCTATTAAAACCGACATAAGTGCCACCAAGGTTTTGCCGCTGCCCACATCGCCCTGTAAAAGGCGGTTCATCTGTTTTCCCGACTTCATGTCGAGCCTTATTTCTTTAATCACCCGTTTTTGTGCATTGGTAAGTGTAAACGGGAGATGATGATGATAAAACTCGTTGAAAAAACTGCCCACAACACTAAATACATGGCCCTTAATTTTTTGCTGAACAGAAATTTTTTCGGTCAGCATTTTCAACTGTATAAAAAGAAGCTCTTCGAACTTCAGCCGCTGTTCGGCATGTTCAATCATTTCGGGTGACGCCGGAAAATGTATGTTTATCAGTGCTTGTCCGGCCGAAAGCAGTTTATAATGATTAATAAGATAATCGGGCAGGGTTTCGGGAATAACATCAACAACCATGGCAAGAAGTAATTTCATCAACCGTGCTATTGAGCGGGTTCCAAGCCCCATATTTTTCATTTTCTCAGAAGTACGATAGATGCCTTCCAAACGGTTTCCCTGTATTAAAGGTTCGCCTTCAATAACATCTTCCACTTCGGGGTGGACAAAATTAAACCGTCCTTTAAACACCGAAGGTTTACCAAAAATGATGTACTCTTTTCCGGGAGTAAATCTGTTTTTTACCCACTGCAATCCTCTAAACCAAACCAAGCCGATGGTTCCGGTTTCGTCGGTAAAATCGGCGGTAATATACTTTGTTCGTTTGGCACCTGTAGGGGTAACATTCGATACTTTTCCTTTCAGTTGAAACCAGGTAGTGTCGGTGGTAATGTCGCGTACTTTGTAAAACTTACTTTTATCCACATATCGAAAAGGAAAGTAATTGAGCATGTCGTTGTAAGTAACTATGTTCAACTCTTTTTTCAAAAGCTCGGCACGTTTGGGCCCAACACCTTTTAAATAGGTAATATTGGTTTCAAGTAAATTATTCATTTTGTACAAAGGTAAAAAACCGGAGCAAAAAAAAACTCTTCGTTGAAGAAGAGTTTTTATTTTTTAAATGAAACGATTAATATTCCCAAAGGAACTGTTCAAAATTAAACATTTCATCTTTAATACGTTTTGATTCGAGCAATGCATCAACGCCGGTAGCATATTGCGAAATACGGCGGTCGAATACATTTTGTTCTTTATAGATGTAACTATCGAAAAGTCTTTTGATAAATACCTGATCGAAAGTAAGGCGCATGGCCGAATTGTCGCCGTTAAAAACATAGGCGTTGGCCAACACCGGACGGGCTTCGGCATAGGAGAACCAGAACAGTGGCTCGGTGCCTTCTTCACCGTTACGCTCTTTTATAATAACCGGACACATATCCAAAATACGAACCATCATTTGCGAGCGTTGTTTGTCGAAATACCAGTCTTCTTTTATCCGCAAACGCATAATTTTTGTAGGGTCGAAGTTGGTATAAATAACCGTATCGTACTCGTCGTAAGGCGGATAAGGCCGACGCATGGTGGTGTAAGAAGTGTCAATCTGACGTCCTACAATTTCGTTATAAGTGATGGGTATTAACAGCTCATCGGTGTTGTTAATGTCGTAAGCGGTTATTTCGCCCTCTTTAACAGCATCTAAAATGGTAACGGTAAACGATTTCCAGTTTTGCTGTGTTTCGATGGGATAGTATAATTTTTGGTTAAATTTTTGCCTGAAGTCGATTTCACGCCAAATTCTTTTGGACCACATAACATCTGCTTTTCTTACTGTTGGTAAAGGAGCAGGTTTTATATTTTCACCATCGTTGTTAACATACACCTGATCAAGGGGCTGATTATCTACAATTTGGGCAGATATACCACCACCCGCAAGGATGGTTAAGGTAACAAGTGCAACAAAAAACTTTTTCATATTTTCAACTAATTAATTATTTCAATTCGAGGTTGACGGGGTTTAAGCTTCTTTTGCTTCCGTCGGGGCCTTTCGCCTGGATGTTCTCAAAAAAGAACTTCTGTTTTCTTTTCCCGCTTCTGATTCGTTTAATAATGTCTTTCGAGAAAGTATTACCCTTGGCTTTTATGGTAAAAAAGTCACCATTAATAAGGGTTGTAAACGAATAGGAAGTGATTCTAAAATATAAGTCGAACTCAAATCCTTTCATTTCGGGAATAATGGCACCGGCAGCCAGCAGCTGGTTTTTATCGATGGCACCGCCTGTCATACCCGCAATGGTAGCTGTGGGGTCGGGTACTCGTTTTACCCTGAACTCCACTGAACCAAGGCTATAAGGTTTACCGTCAATTTTGGCAGAGGCCGAAACGGTAACTTTTTTGGGGCCTTTGGGTACTTCAACAATCCACTGTCCTTTATTTTTCGGGTCTTTGTAAAGTTTTCCTTTAGAAATAGTCGGAATAACCTTATCCATTGAAATACCCGGTGCCGAAATACCAACGGGATTTTTAACACCAATGTAAAAAACATTCATTTTTAAAGGCGAAACCGTTAAGGCCGGCGGAGCAACAACATAGGTACCACTGAATGGATACTGCACCATATTATTGGTTTTGGGGTCACGCAATTCGATTACCCCTGCATATTTTTTAACACCTTCCGAAGTGGCCGGAAATTCAAGTTTAACGGTTCCTTCGGTTCCGGCAACCTCTTTGGCTCTTTTTTTGTATTCGGGCTTCCATTTATCAACTCCCGTTACATAATAAACATTGGGTTTTGTTTTGGAGTCGTAGGCGGCTACCAAAATATCGGCTTCATACTTTCTGTTTTTTAAAACATAGGTACTTTTAGGAATTACTTTTGCGGTTACGTTGTCAAACTTATAATCGGCAGCAGTTATCGAGCTGTACAAATAATTGGCCGCATCAAACTCTGCCGACTGAACTTCGTTAATAATCTTATTTATCAAAGTAATATCGGCAGCGAGAATGGTATGATTAAAGTTGTGATATTCCCAATCTTCTTTGGTACCGGTGGCATCGTGGTAAACTTTACCCGGTTTTATAATCAATCCAACTTTTTTAGAATCCTGAGGTTCATTCATTTTTTGCAGCATAAAGCTACGGTATTCTCGCATTTTTTGCGCCAACCGGTAAGCTTCACCATTGTTTTTATTACCAATCATGTAATGAGTAGTGTTGTCGTACTTATCTTTTGTTGCTACCTTATCCAACAATAAATAGGGTTGTTTCCGTCCATTGATAACGGTATCAATGTAATAGAGTTGTCTTATTTTTATTGAATCTTCTTTGTTGTTGGTTTGTACAACCCCCATCTCGGATTTTTGAACCAGATAAAATTTTAAATCATCTAAATATTTTAAAAATTTATCAGTTTCGTTTTTTACCTGATGAGCCTCCTGCCAGGCAGGGCCGACTTTTTCCTGATTTAGCTTATATTGGTTGTCAAATTTAGTGTAAATATAATCAACCTTTTTTCCCAAACTCATGTTGGTACTTTTCATGCTGTCGTTAACAACAATAAAAGCATTCAGTACATCTTTCGATACATTTAGTGCTAACAGAGCGTAAAGCACCAAATACATCATGGAAATCATTTTTTGCCGAGGTGTTTCCTTATATCCAGCCATTTTTTATTATTTTTTTAATTAATTAAAATAGTTTGATGTCAATTTTAGTCATTAACATTCATGGCTGAAAGCATGTTGCCATAAACCTTATTAAGGTTTTGCATGCGTTTATTAAGTTGTTGCACCTGATTTGCAAATTCAATGGTGGTTGTATTTGATTCGTCGAAGGTTTTAATTAATTCGTTGGCATTTTCGGCAACTTTTGAAACACTTTCAGAATAACCTGTTGCCGCGGCCAAATCCTGGTTCATTACTTCATTAAGTTTGTTGGCTGTTTCGGAAGCACCTTTCAGGCTGGTGGCAAATTCCTGTGTGGCAAAAACAGCTTCGTTGGCTTGTCCCAGCTGATTGGCTGTTTCGGAGAGCTTACTCAACCCTTCACCCAATTTACTAAGAACTTCATCGTTGATGTTTCCTTTTTCAAACATTTCGTCTAAACGTTCGGTAGGCGATTTTCTTTTTTCTAAAACGGTATCATCAACTTCATCGTTATACATTCCTGCCAGTTCGGGATAAACCAAACTCCAGTCGGGTTCAACATGGGGCGGTTCAAAAGCGGAAAAGAAAAATATTACAGCTTCGGTAAGCAAACCTACTGTTAACATTTCGTTAGCACCGGGTAGATGGATAATTTTAAACAGTGCACCAACCAATACTACTGATGCGCCAAGTCCATAAACCTTAGCCATAAAGTTTCTATATACTCTTGTGTGTGTAAAATCAAATAAGCCCATGATAAATTTTTGTTTTGGTTATAAATTAATATTTTTAATAAAATTCTGAATTACTGATGATTAATGATAAACGCGTGAAGCTTTGCTTGGGTTATCGCCTTTGTTTCGGCCGAGGTAAGGCTGAATACACCTGAATCCGATGTATGCTTTGGCGGTATCCTGATATTCGTAGGCTCTGGTGGTAACCTGCAAATAGTATTTAATGTCTTTCCACGAGCCGCCTCTGATTACTTTACGTTTCATGGCCGGCGGGTCGTCTTCTTTAGCATTATAAGTATAGTTGGGGTTCATATCCCAGGTGAAGTTATAAGATGAGGGGTCGTAAGCGGAGTTTGTCCATTCGGCCACGTTACCTGCCATGTCGTACAATCCCCAGTCGTTGGCCGGATAGTGTCCCACGATAACAGTTCTAAGGCCGCCGTCGGCAATATAATTTCCTCTGCGGGGTTTAAAGTTGGCAAGGAAACATCCTTTTTCGTTGACAGTGTAAGGACCTCCCCATGGATAAGGGTTAAGCTGATAGCCTCCTCTGGCTGCCCATTCCCATTCGGCCTCGGAAGGTAATCTGAACTCCGACAATTCAACATTACCTTTTTTATGTTTGATGTGTGAATTTAAAAGTTGAGTTCTCCAAACACAAAAGGCACGTGCCTGACGCCAGTTAACGCCTACTACCGGATAGTTGTCGTATGCGGGATGCCAAAAGTATTTTTCGGTCATGGGGTCGTTAAACGAATAGGTATAATCGGCAATCCAAGCCAACGTATCAGGATAAACCCCAATCATTTCGTTGCGAAGATACACCGAACGGTCGCGCAATCCCTGCGGACGGTTGGCCAGGCCGGCGTTGCGATAATCGCCGGGTTCGGAAAAATCTTTTTTTGCAGCGGCATGTAAATCAACCCACTGGTAGGTGTACATTAGTTTACGGGTATCAATTTCTTTGCGGCGGAAAAATCTTTCGTTTTCGGGGAGATACATCTCTTCAAGAGCATCTCTGATGTCCTGATCTTCACTGTTCCAGTCAATTTCAGTTTTCCAATTCAGGTAAGGCGGATCGTACACTTCGCCTGTTTTTTCATTTTCTTCGATTAGAAAATCTTCGGGATCTACATTTCCCAATATGGTTCTGGCAATAGAGTCGCGAACCCAGTTTACAAATTGTCTGTATTCGTTGTTGGTTATTTCTGTTTCGTCCATAAAGAAACCTGAAACCGAAATTGTTTTTGGTTCAGCCAAATAACTTTTTGCTAAATCTTCATCACCGGCACCCATTACAAAACTTCCCTGAGGAACGAAAACCATTCCAAAGGGGTCGGCCTGATAAAATGGTTTTGAAGAAGTTCGTGCTCCAACCAATTCGCCGTTACCGGAGTTATTACAACTTGCCAACAATCCGGCAACGAGAATGTAAAAAATCAACCTTTTCATATCTATCAATTTGATTTTATGTGTCTTACCTTATTTCCTTTTTTTAACGAGCCCCAAAAATAAGAAAATCTGCGATGTAACTTAATTTTGGCCTTAATATTTTCGGTTACAAATACCGTGTGTTTTTGTAACTGGTTTTTGAATTATCACCTTTTATTTTAAAACAGTAGCTTAAACCGATTTCGTGCGACCCGGGCATGCCGTATTTCATCGTACTGATATCGTATGAATAGCTAATGTTGAAATCTCTGAATTTTACACCTACCATCACGCCAACCGACTCTAAAAGTCTGTAACTTACACCGGCATAAAATCTGTCTTTGTACCTAACGTTGGTAGAAATAATATATTGCGTGGAGGCAAAATTACTCTCTATCATAAATCCGGGATCAATTTCATAATCCTGATTGGACAAAAAGATACGGTACATTCCGGTGAGAAACAGGGTGCGGTCGGTTTTATAACGGATAACCTGATTGTCTTTTGTACTTAGGTTTTTGCCGTGCGATTCCAGCAGGTTAATAACCGACAGCCCTACATAATAATCTTCCGTTTTAACAAAAATACCCAAATTACCGTCAAAAATCATGGCTCCCAGTTCGGATGAAAGTAAAATAGGGTCTCCCTGCTGTTCGGGTTTCAATTTAGAAAAATCGATGCTGTGGTTCATCAGGCTGACGCCGGCACCAATGCCCACATCGGCAAACGACAGCGAAGTGTGAAACGAATAGGACAAGCTAATGCCTACCTGTTTTTCAAAACCCAGCTTATCCTGAATAATAGAGCCTCCAAGGCCGCCGTGTAATATCTTCATGGGCGAATTAATGGTAACCAAATAGGTTTCGGGGGCGACTTTATTGCCTTCACTGTCGGTAAAACCAGCCCACTGCTGACGCATAAGCCCGTTCACACAGATGCCATCGCCCATGCCCATAAAGCCCGGATTGGTATAAGCCATTATATTTTTAAACTGTGTAAAGGTAGGTACATCCTGCCCCTGAACAGTTACAAATACAACAAGCAGAAAAATAATACTACTAAACTTTTTAAAATTCAATATTCTGTTTTTTTCTTCCGTTTTAATAACGCAGGCTAAAGTATAAAAATTATAGGTTGGTAAACCTTTTTTTAATTAATTTCGCTGTTATGACACCGTTAATTGTTTCTTCGTTGCAAAGAAAAGATAATTTATCGCATCTTACAACAATTTATATTTGTCAACAACCATATATTCGGGTCCGTCGCGATGCAATATGCTTTCGTATAAAAATATTTCACGCACCTCCACTCTTTGAAAATAGACTTCTTTAAAAAGGTTTAATGTTTTCTGAAAATAAACTTTATCTTGTACCTGCTTTATTCTTCCCAACGTAAGATGAGGCACAAAATTCTGCCGGTCGCCCGTAAATCCCGACTTTTCAAGCTCCTGCCTTAAATGGTTGCCCAGCTGAATTAACTTTTTTTCGTTGCTGATGTTAACCCTGATAATGCGCGGTCGGTATGAACTGCCAAAAATTCCAAGCCCTTTTAAATCAAAATTAAACGATTCCGATGATTTTGACACCTTATTTAATACCTGTGTAATTTTATACAGATTCTTCTCGTCGGTTTCGCCTAAAAATTTCAGAGTAAGGTGAAACAATTGGGCATGCACCCACTTTATTTTCCCTTTGTTGCATCTGGCGCGCAATTCGTTATAAACATTTAACAATGCAGGAGAGGGATAAATGTTAATGGCAATAAAAAGTCGTTTCATACGCAAAAGTGAAATAAGGTCAACAAAAGTGCAAAAAAAGATTAAACTGTTAATCGGTTTTTTTGTTGCATGAAAAAACAAATTGTTTTATCTTTGCCGCCGCATTTAAAAATGCAGATGGGGGATTAGCTCAGTTGGCTAGAGCGTTTGACTGGCAGTCAAGAGGTCATCGGTTCGATTCCGATATTCTCCACAAAAATAAAAAGGCGTTTACATTTTATTGTGTAAACGCTTTTTTTTTTTGAGTTTTGTAATTCAGAAATCATACTTTTACATTTGAATTTAACAAAACCGGGATGGATATTAAAATTCTTGAACAAAAACATAAAGAACTTTTCCATAGCAGCCCTTTTATTACCGTTCGTTCGCCGGGGCGTATTAATTTTATAGGCGAACACACCGATTACAACGATGGTTTTGTTTTTCCGGCAACCATTGACAAAGCCATCCGGTTTGTTGCATCAAAAAACAGCAAACGTCTTTTCCGGTTTTTTTCGTACAATTTTGACGCATATTTTGAAATGGAAGTTGATTCGCTTTCAAAAAGCAGGGTGATGTGGGCAAATTATTTGCTGGGCGTGGCAGCTCAGTTTATAAAAAAGGGAAAGCGATTGGAAGGTGTTGATGTGGTTTTTGGCGGCGACATCCCCATCGGAGCGGGATTGTCCTCTTCAGCAGCTTTAGAAACCGGTTTTGCGTTGGTGTTGAACGAGTTGTCAGGCTTTAACACAACAAGGCCGGAGATGGTAAAAATGGCTCAAAAAGCCGAGCACGAATATGCAGGCGTAATGTGTGGCGTGATGGATCAGTTTGTTATTATGCACGGAAAAAAGAATTGCGCCATTAAACTGGATTGCCGTTCGCTGAATTATAAGTATGCTGCTGTTGACTTGCATGAATATCAGATTGTTTTGTGCAATACCAATGTAAAGCACTCGTTGGCTTCGTCAGCCTACAATCAACGGAGGCTGGAATGTGAGCGCGGGGTTGAAATACTGAAAAATATTAACCCTCAAATAACCGCTTTGCGCGATGCGGATATAACGCTGCTCAGTCGAGCTGAACACAAAATGAGCGAAACGGTTTATCGCCGGTGCAAATATGTAATTGAAGAAAACCGGCGTGTAGCAGAAGCCTATGATGCATTGAATCGAAACGACATTAAACATTTGGGCGAACTAATGATGTTGACTCACAAAGGTTTGCGCGACGATTTTGAAGTGAGCTGCAAAGAGCTTGATATACTGTTTGATTTTGCTGAAAAGTTCGACGGCGTTGCCGGAGCGCGAATGATGGGCGGCGGATTTGGCGGATGCACCATCAATTTGGTAGAAAAGAGTAAAATAAACCGCTTTAAAAAAGAGATTGCCGGCACCTGCCATAAAATTACCGGCCGACAAATTTCAATTTATGATGTGGAAATTTCAGACGGGACGAGCTTGGTGTAGCAAAACATTTTCAGTTATCAAGTTAATCGCACAGGCACAAAATAAACGCTAAAAAAATAAGTTATAATAACAGCAA
>CAYVWX010000007.1:0-30715 GCA_964455635.1 uncultured Lentimicrobiaceae bacterium
GCAAAGAGCTGCGAATAAAATCGCTGGTTGTAAACGATTAACAGGGAAGGGGGGGAGGAGTTGGGAGTTAAGAGTTAGGAGTGGGGAGTTTCGGTATTTTGAATTTTAAAATTGGTGCTTATTTGTTATTTGATGATTGATTATTGAAAATTGAGCATTGATGATTGGGTATTGAGTATTGAACATTGAAAAGCATCCTTAAAATATTATATTGAAAGCAAAAACTATTTTCGATAAGCATCACAGATGGTGTAAAAGATATTTACCTTGTAAAAGTTTTTAAAAATTTAAAAATTAAAGTCATATGTGTTTAGCCATACCCGGAAAAATAATCAGTATCGACAACGAAATAGACGATATTTTCAGATTAGCCAAAGTGTCGTTCGACGGCGTGGTAAAAGAGGTTAATCTTGCCATGTTGCCCGAAGCCAAACCGGGTGATTATGTGTTGGTACATGTGGGCACTGCCATTAGTATTGTGGATGAAGAAGAGGCAAAATTTACCCTTGATATACTTAAAAAAATGGACTTGGAAGGGCCTGACGAAAGTCAGTATTCTATTCCTGAATAATGACTTTATCGCAAGAGGAGATTCGCCAATATTTATTTGCTTTGCCCCCCCCGGCTTTTATTTAATCCTAATTATTTCAGTATCAAACGGTTTATTTGTATGAGTACTATTTTATGGTAATAATTCCTTTTCCGCGTGTGGTAAACTTACCGATAACAGCAGCGTTGTTCAATCCTTTTGCTTTAACAGAATTCAGAAAGTTTTGTGCTTCACCGGCAGGAAGGGCTACCAGTAAACCGCCCGATGTTTGAGCATCGCAGAGCAATAGCCGGTCGGTTCGTGGCAGATTGCCAAAATCAACAAACTCCGATACATAGTCCAGATTGTTATATGTTCCTCCCGGAATTACTCCTGCCGTGGCAAAGTTTTTAACCTCACGGAGGTAAGGTACCCGGATGTATTCAATGGTTACATCACATCCCGACCCTGTTGTCATTTCTTTCAGGTGGCCCGTCAGGCCGAAACCGGTAACATCGGTACAGGCGTGAACTTCAAAATTTTTCATTACTTCGGCTGCCGTTTTGTTCAGTTGTGCCATTAATTGAGTTACCTCTTTTTTTAACAAATCATCTACCATGCCGCGTTTAATGGCTGTTGACAGGATTCCGGTGCCAAGTGGTTTTGTCAGAATCAGCACATCTCCGGGCACAGCTCCCGTATTTTTAATTATTTTATCGGGATGCAGGCTGCCGGTAACCACCATACCATATTTTGGTTCGGGGTCTTCAATGGTATGTCCACCCAAAATGGGAATACCGGCTTCGGCAGCTTTGTCCTGCGCTCCTGTTAAAATTTGCTCCAGAACCTTCATGGGCAGTGTATCTTCCGGAAAACCGACAATGTTCAGTGCAAACAAAGGAGTGGCTCCCATGGCATACACGTCGCTAAGGGCGTTGGCAGCAGCAATGGCGCCAAAATCGTAAGGATCATCCACAATGGGTGTAAAAAAATCGAGGGTTTGCACGATGGCCAAATCATCGCGCAGTTGATACACCGTAGCATCGTCAGCTGTTTCGGTTCCAACCAAAACATTTTTATCGAATATGGGATTGAGCTTTTGCAATACACTTTCCAAATGTTGCGGTTGAATTTTGCAGGCACAACCCAATCCGTGCGTATAATGTGTCAGCTTAATTTCATGAAGGGTCGGTTTATTGTCAATATTTGTATTTTGATCCTTGGGCATCAGCTGTTTTACCGTTCTGATAATTTCGTCGGCAGCAGTTTTAACCTGTGTCATGGTTAGCCCGCGTCCGGTGGAAAAACGTATTGTTCCCATGGCAAAATCCAAGGGTACCAACATGGCTTTAAGCACTGTGGAAACATCCACACTTTCGGCATGACAGGCAGCTCCTGCAGAAGCAGCTACCCCTTCAAGCCTGTCAATGAGTGTGTTGGCTTCAACCTTTGGAAATGAAACGCTTAAGGTGTTGGGCAGTGATTTTTCGGGGTGTCCGTTTATTTTTATGGATGGAAATGCATCAAGCAGCAGTTTTTTTAAATAATCACGCGTTTTTTTATACTGATTCATGTTTTCTGTCAGATGACTTTCGGCCAGTTGTGCAGCTGCTCCCAGGCCTACAATTTCCAAAACGTTTTCGGTGCCGGCACGTAAATTTTGTTCGTGGTCGGCTCCATGAATCAACTTTTCAAGGTGAACCCCTTTGCGAATAAACAAAGCCCCTATCCCTTTGGGTGCGTAAAGCTTGTGCCCTGCAATACTTAGCAGGTCAATACCCATAGCTTGTACATCTACCGGAATTTTACCCAACGATTGTGCTGCATCGGTATGCATAAAAATATTGTGCGCTTTTGCCAACGTGGCTATTTCGGCTATGGGCTGAATGCTGCCTACTTCGTTGTTGGCATGCATAACGGTAATTAAAATGGTTTCGGGGCGTATGGCTGCTTTAAGCCTGTCCATTTTAACAATGCCATACTCATCTACCGGAATGGTTGAAATTTCAAAACCGTTTTTTTCCAGATAGCTGCACACTTCAAAAACGGCCGGATGCTCAACCGCCGAAGTTATAATGTGATTTCCTTTGTGTTTGTTTGCCAGGGCAATTCCTTTAATGGCGTAGTTGTTTGATTCGGTGCCTCCGCTGGTAAAAATAATTTCCGAAGGATCGCAGTGAATCAACGCAGCCAGTTGTCTGCGTGCTTTTTCAACGGCCATTTTAGTTTTAACGCCGTAACTATGTATGCTTGACGGGTTTCCGAAATAATGATCAAGGTAAGGACGCATGGCATCGGCTACCTCTTTGGCCACAGGAGTGGTAGCATTGTAGTCGAGGTAAATGGGTTGGTTGACATTCATAATTTGTTCATTTACGTTTTAATGCAAAAATAGAGTTTGTGCCGGAATGATATGGTGATTATTGGTAATATATTTTAACTGCAAACATCACATGTATAATAATGTGGTTGAGAACAACAATATGTAAAAAAAAAACCCCGAACTGCCATAATGGAAGTCCGGGGTGCTTAACAAAAATTAACCGGAAAAATACTTATTCAATGCCTTCCATCGATTTTTCAAGTTCGCGGGCATGATTTAAAAAGGTTTCAACATTCATCTCCTTAAAATAGAGCATCCCGTGGGTAGCTCTTATGCGGGGACTTTCGTTTTCATAAAAATAATTTTTTCCCAAAACCAACTGAATGTCTTTAAGTTGTCCGATCCAGATTTTTTCGGCCAGGGTACTAAATTTTCCGTCCAGCATATAACTTGGAAACGGAGCTTCCACCTGACTTAAATAACAATCGGTAAAGGCACTGTCGAGTACCGACAGCGAGTTTAGCGAAACCGGCACAAAATTAGTGGCTTCAGCCGGATGAAATTTAAACCACACATTGCGATAACCTATAATTTTGAGCTTGCTTAAATCTTCTTCTTTTCCCCATAGTCTTACAGCCTCGGCAATAGCCTGCAGCACCTTATAGTGCGTATCGGGGCCACTGCCTTCGGGGTCAAAAGCAAGGCTGATGGTGGTAGGTTTATAGTTACGCAACTCCTCTAAAATGGGTATTACATCCCGATTACGTTCGGGCTGTGCGGTAAAGATGTCACCGGTATAAAACCCAAGGCGAAGGTGATTTACACTGTTAACCCTTACGCCAAAATGAGCCCAAACCAACTCCTCTTCAAATTCGCGTATCATCCCTTTTAATTTTTGAATGTCGGGCGGGTTTTTTTCGCCGTCGTAACTGTTTTCAAGTTTATGAATGACATCGTGAATTTTTTCTTTCAACTCAAAGGTGTTGTTAATTTCGTACACCTCAATAAGGTTTCGTACCATCCTGTGACAGAGTCCCCGTTTGCGCTCGGCAGGTTCTCCGGCTGCTACTTTGTTAAGATAATGATATACATCTTTATCGCGTTTAAGCTTAAATCCGGCCTGATAGAAATCGGAATAGTGTATCATCTGGATTTGATCTTTCAGCAGAAAATAGAGCGTATCTTTAAGGGTTTCAATCATAAATGTGTTGGTAACCGCCGTAAAGCCCGACGTCATAACCGTAAAGTGAAAGTTGTTGGAAGCTTCGCGCAGCTGATGGCTAACATTGGGTAAAAGACCCAGCATAATGTCGTCGTGATGAGGGCCGGTATGATAAAATGTTTCGTTTTGGCAATGTGTCATACCCAGCGCAATTTTATTTTTCACCTGTTCTATTACGCGGTTAACCGTTTTAACGCTCACATCGGGGATAAGTTTGGTATAGGGGTCGCTCAGAAGTTCTTTTTGCGTAAGATGATGCGCATAGGTATCTGATTTTACACACAAGTCGATAACAGCGCGTTCGGTTTTTTCGTCGGTCCATTCCCCGGTGGTATAATAACGGTCGATAGAGTCTTTCAGCCCTACGGCAGCGCCTTTTGTAACATAAAATCGTGCGTTGGGCAATTTGTGCAATACCGTGGCCGGATAGAGGTTGGAAGGCTCTTTTTCAAGCGCATTTTTAACCACTCCGGCTTTTGCCTCACCGGCTGCAATAATAATGGCAACGGCATTTTTGTTGTAGGTAATGGTTTCGAGGCCGATGGTAATAACAAGCCTGTTTTTCGACACTTCGATACCACCCAAATCGCCGGCAGCCACAGCCTGGGTTTCAAAATTTGTGGCGGTAAGCCTGGTGTTTGAAAAATGGTCGGAGCCTCTGGTATTAAATGCTATATGGCCATCTGGACCAATGCCTCCGAGGAAAAAACCAATGCCACCCATTTTACGAATTTTGTTTTCGTATTCCGAACACCAGTCGTCAATCCTATAAATAGATTCCTGCTGTTTTCGCTCCATACTGTTTTTGGGCTCGCGAAAACGCAATGAAAGGTCAACTTTTAAATCGGGAAAAATATCGGTAAAAGGTTTTCCTCCCGATAACGGGATGTCGTTGGAATTGATAAAGAGTGCCTTGTTAACATCCAGGCCAAAGCCCTCGATATAAAATTTATTTACATAGTAATAAAAGCTGTTGTGTTGCCACGAGTGGATAGGATAAAACTCATCAATTTGCACAAAGTGAAGGCCTTTTGTTTCAGGTTTCGACAAATGAGCAATTCCATATTTTTCAAACAGGTTTCTGGTTTTTTTCGATTCCCAGTTATTCAAAAAATAGGTAGTCCATTTTATAAAGTGCTCGGGGGTTTTGCCGGTTGGAAGGCTGATTACGCCGTTGGGGTTTTCCGCAATCCACTCAATAAACCGCAAAGCGGTAAACAATCCCAGCAGGGGAAAATTATCTACTATAACATATGGCATGCGCGATTGCATGGTTTCCATACCCGAAGCATCAAAGAAAACCTTTTCAACCGACGAAAAATTTATTTTATCCACCATTATAATTTAACTTAAATGTAATTTTACAACTTTAAAAAAGAGGCTACCGGGCTATTACTAATAGCATCAGGTAGCCTCTACTAACATCACTAACCAAAAAAATCAATACTAATCGTTAACATCCCACCAAAGCGGAGTGCCACCGTTATCGGGCCCTTTAAGGCATTCAACGGCTTTGGCAACACCATTGGCATTGGTTTGATATTCGGGTCCCACAAAATTTACCCTTTTAATAAATGTACCATCGGGGATTGTACCACCGCTGTTATTTATTTTCATAGGAAACTGATGCGGGAATCCTGTTCTTCTGAATTCCGACCATGCTTCCTGTCCGTCAGGATACATGGCAATCCATTTTTGTGTAATAATCTGATCCAGATTTGTTTCCAGACTGTTGCCTGCATTCCATTTGATGGGAGCCGACTCAACAGCAGCAATGCTGTTTTCGGGATGAACGGGGTCGGTGTAATCGGCCGGAGTTGAGGTTTCATCGCTGATATAAGCGGTAGCATCACCGGCACCATGTTGTTCAAACGATTTGGCAATTCCCATTTCATAAAAATCCTGAGCGTTGCCACCCATATCCCAGCCACGCAGAGCACCTTCGGCTCTTAAAAAATATACTTCGGCACAAGTCATAAGCTGAACATCTCCAAAATTGATGAGCTTGGAAGCAACATCCTGGTATTCCGATTTGGCGGCAATATCAATGCCTTCACGAATTCCGTGAAATTCGCCCGGAAGGGCAACCGATGGCTGAAAATATTTATCCAACCTGGGGTCGTTGTAACCTTTTAAAATCGATTCCATGTTAGCGTTCATACGAACGTCGTTCCAGGCATTGTTAATGGTGTTAAGCGGGTGGCTTAAGCCGGCATCGCTTTTAACGAGGAAATTGTCGCTGTTGCTTTCAAACACTCCAAAGGGTGCCTGAATGGCTTTTTCAGCTTCGGTTTTTGCACGGTCGGGGTCAACTTTGGAAATGCGAATGGCGAGGCGCAGCCGCAATGAATTGGCAAATTTTACCCATTGACCGTAATCGCCTTTATACACCAAATCAAAGCTTGCAAAACGCTTTAAGGAGTCGCCCTGAGCATAAGCCGTAAGCACCGGTACAGCATCGTCCAAATCTTTAAAAAAGGCATCGTAAACATCTTTTTGGCAGTCGTAATCAATACTTCCATCATCGTTTACCTGTCCGTAATGAGTATAAATTATGGGGCCGAAAATATCGCTCAGGCGATGCATTGCTTCTACTTTTACAACTTTTGCCCAAGCTCTAAAGTCGGGAAAGTTAGCGCCGTTACGTTCAACCGATGCCATGGGTGACATTACATCTTTATAGGCAACACTCCAGGGAAACTGGTTCCATCCGTCAACCAAAAAGTAGGTCATGTTGTTGATGTTTCCACGAAAAGGTGTGGGAGGCATCATATAGCCGCCATAAACATCGCCGATAAGATTTTGTTGCAGCTGAAAAACCCATACGGGGTCGTAACTGTAAATATTTTGAAGTGCCTGTTTAAAAGGCTCGCCAACAATTTTAAAGTCGGCTTCCATTTGTTCCTTGCTAACCCCGTTGGGGTCGGTGTTCAGGTCGTCGAAATTTTTGGTGCAACTTTGAAATACAAGACTCAAAGTAAGAAATGCCAAAAGCGACCCAATTCCATATTTAAATATTTTTTTCATTGTTCGTTTTTTTATGAGTTAAAAATCAATTAAAATTTGATGGACAGGTTAAGTCCGAAACTACGCGTTGAAGGAATACTGTACGCATCAACACCCTGTAAACCGGTTGCCGTTGACATGGCAATATCAGGATCGTAAGGTGCTTTCAGATAGAAGAAAAACAGGTTTCTGCTTACAAACGACAATCTGAAATTTTTAATAAGTTTTGATTTTAACGGGAAATTATATCCTACAGAAAATTCGCGTAAACGAACATTTGTTGCATCGTAAACATAATATTCGGTAATTCCGTCGCGGCCACCTACGGTTGTATAAAAATCCTGTGCATTAAGCAATCCGCTAACAGGTGTTCCGTCTTCGTAAACGGCGTCAATGGCTACTCCGCCTTTATCGCGAGCATCGGCCGAAACCAGTGAAACGCCATATTTATCGTTCATGGCCTGGGTAATTGACATTACTTCACCGCCAAAACGGCCGTCAATTAATACTCTGAATGTAAAATTACCCATATTTATGATGTTGTTAAAACCAAGCATAAAATCGGGATTCGGGTTTCCAACATATCCCAAACCACCTGTTTCGGCCATGGGTTTGCCATCGGCATCAACAATAATTTTTCCATTGGCATCACGGGCAAAACGTTTGCCGTAAAGGTCGCCAAACGAACCGCCTTCGGTAATGGCCATGGCGTAGTTATTAACATCGGGCGGGGTAATAAAATAGATACCGTCGCTGAGGCTTTTGTGCAACTCTTTTACCGTATTTACGTTTTTCGTAAAGTTAAAGTTTGCTGCCCATCTTATTTTCTTTGTTTCAACGGGAACAACTTCAAGCATGGCTTCAACACCGCTGTTTTGAATTTTACCTGCATTTACAAGATAGTTTTCCAAACCACTTCCCTGAGGTGCAGCAATTTTAATAAACTGATTTTCGGTGATTGAATTGTAGTAGGTAAGGTCGAGGTTTAATCTTCCTTTAAAGGTTCTCATGTCAACACCAAATTCCCATGATTTTGACTTTTCGGGTTTAAGTTCCGTTCCCAGAATTAATCCTGTAGGAGTAGTGTTTACACCACTACTGGTTACATAAAACGGCAACATATTTGCCACATAAGGGTCAACATCGTTACCCACAACGGCATAGGAAGCGCGAACTTTTAAAAAGTTCAGCCAGTCGGCTTTCAACAGCTCGGATGCAACAAACGAAACACCGATGGATGGGTAAAAATAGGATTGGTCGGGTAAGGTTGACGACCAGTCGTTTCTGCCGGTTACATCAACATACAACATGCTTTTGTAGCCAAACTGTGCACTACCGTAAACCGATTGCAGTTGTTTTCTGTACATCGATTGTTTAAGAGTGGCACCCGGTTGAAGAAAGTTTTGGACACTAAAAACATTGGCAATTCTTAAATTTGCCGGAAACGGATCAAAATATTCACCATAAATACGTTCATCTCTGATGGAGGTACCTGCATTTATCGAAGTGTACCAATCGGTGGAATGAAGTTCGTAATTTAACAACAAATCGGCATAATATTGCGAACCGTCGGTATTTTGCAAAATGTAGCGGCCATTGCTGTTTGCCAGCGTAGCCTGGGTGGTTGCATGTGCTTTAAGTTCGTAAGTATCCCATGATTTATCGAGGTTACCACGGGCAATAATTTTAAGATTGTCGGTAATGGTGTAACTCAGCAAAGCCATGGCATAAGCCCTGTCGCGTTTGTTGGTCATCACATCTCTGTTCAAAATCCAAAAGGGATTCTGCTGTTTGTCGGAATTGGCAAACCAATTTTGAGCGTAAAGGAACCTTGTGGGATTCCAAACCTCATAGTTATCGCGATAGCTGTTAAAATCTTTACCACGCGGGAAAAGATACAATCCAGTAAGCGGATTCCAATAGAGGCCGGTTACGGCTCTGTTGTTTGAAAACTGATGCAACAAACTAACATTGGCTGTCAGGTTTAATTTTCCATCTAAAAAGCTGGCCGTTTCTTTTAAATCGAAATTATGACGATTGAAAGTATTGGTAGGCACATTGCCTTTAGAGGTTGTGTTGGCATACGAAACGTAAGTTTGCGATTTTTGATTTCCTCCGCTAAAAGCAATGGAGTTAATCCAGGTAGAACCTGTTTTGTAAAAATCTTTTACATGGTCGGGAGCAGCTGTTCCCAGTTTGTCGCCCCAGCTATCCAAAGCACCGTCGGAAGTTTGTCCGTAAGTGTATTGCATATCGGGTATGGTAATGGGGTTGTCAAATGTTAAATTTGACGAAAAACTGATGTCGGTTGCACCGTCTTTACCTTTTTTGGTTGTAATCATAATTACACCATTGGCAGCCTGACTTCCGTAAAGGGCAGCGGCAGTGGCACCTTTTAATACCGAAATGCTTTCGATGTCGTCGGGATTAAGGTTTGAAATGGCATCGCCACCATCTACTCCAGGGCTGCCGTTGGCATTGGTGCCGCCCCAAACACTACCCGGCTGCTGTGGCGAGTAGTTTAACATGGGAACTCCATCGATAACATACAACGGCTGGTTGTTGCGCGTTGATTTGTTACCACGAAGGGTAATTCTTGTGGAACCGCCTGTACCGGATGCACTTTTATTGATGGTCATACCGGCTACTTTGCCACTCAGGGCATTGATGGGGTTAACATCTTTTATTGATGTAAGCTCATCGGTTTTAACCTGTTGCGTTGAGTAAGCCAACGATTTTTTCTCTTTTGAAATACCTAAAGCCGTAACAACCACCTCATCAAGATTAAGGTTTCCGGGTTGCATAACGACATTAATTACCGATTTACCGTTAATGTCAACGGTTAAAGTGTTAAAACCGATAAATGAAAATTCCAGTGCTTTGGAATTTTCGGGAACCGTAAGTTTATACTTACCGTCAATATCGGTTGTGGTCCCTGCCGTTGTTCCTTTAACAACAACATTTACGCCCGGCATGGTCGAGCCATCTTCTCCTGAGGTAACCACTCCCGTGATTACGTTTTGGGCAAAAAGTGCACCGGCACTTCCTACAATAAACAGGAGCATAACAAGTAATGATTTTTTCATAAGCTTGATTTCTGTTTGTTTAAATAATTATTAGGGTTTGAAAAATATCTTTCTACGGTATTGATGGTGGCTCCGAGCAAACTGGCTTTTTCGCCCATTTCGGAGACATCAATTTTTAACGAGGCTTTTAAATCGCTCAGGCAGTACTTATTTAAGGAGTGTTCGATGGGAATGGTTAAAAACGGGCCCGCTTTTACCATCTGGCCTCCAAAAATAATCAGTTCAGGATTTAGTATCTGAACCAACATGGCAATGCCTCTGCCCAGTTCAGAGCCTACTTCCGACAAAAGGTCGATGGAAAAAGCATCACCTTTTAAGGCCGAATCGACAACCGCCATATAATGCATGTGTTTTGAAGCTGCACCCGTCAGCCTTGCCAAATCGGTCTGTTCGCCACGGTCGATGCCCTCCTTGGCCAAACGTACCAGGGTGGTTCCCGAGGCAATTGTTTCCAAACAGCCTCTTTTGCCACACTGGCATAAAATACCGTTCTCAACAACAGGAATGTGGCTAAGCTCTCCTGAAAAACCGTCGCTGCCGTTAAACAGCCTGCCGTTTAAAATAAGTCCGGTACCAAGCCCCCAGCCAATATACATTACCATTGCATTTTTTGCATTTACCGCCTTACCGTAACGCAATTCGGCCAATGCCCTCGCTTTTGCATCGTTTATGATAAAAACAGGCAGGTTAACACGCTGACCGATAATGACGGAAACCGAAAGCTCATTAAAATTTAAAAAATTGTAGTTGATGCCCTTATCCGAATTGGTTAATCCTGGCAAACTGATACCAACCCCTATAAATCTTCCCGCATCATTTTTAAAATCTTCAATGAGTTTGTTAATTTGCGACGAAACAATATCAACGGTGGCGTTTTTATCGCTCAAATCCATTTCAAACTGAAAAGGCTTTACAACATAGTCGTTATTGCTGTTTATCAAAGCAATTTTTGCCGAGTAGCGTTCAATGTCAACCGATATGGTGTAAAAAGCCCTGTCGGTTAACCCAATCAGATTGGGTTTTCTGCCGCCACTGGAACTGCCCGAACCTAAAATTTTAATAAATCCTTCGTCGGCTAACTCCGACAGCAATTGTGTTACCGTTGGAAGGCTTAATCCGGTTTCCTGTACCAATCCGGCATTGGTTAGCGTTTTGTATAAGTACAAAAGCCTGACAATTTCGTTTTTTTGCTGCTGCTTTTTTGTATTTTTTTTAGTATTTTTCAATTTATTTTAAAATGTTGTGAACGCTAATATTTAAATTGAAAGCCAAAGTAAATATAAATTTTTTATATAAACAAGAAATGTTTTTATATTTTTTTAAAGAAGTTGTATAAATAATATCAATTTATTAGAAAACAAGAGGTTTTTAAGTGGGGTTAGTTTAAGGTTTAAAAGAAAAAAGGCCGGTGGAATTAAACTATCAGGCTCTTCTTAAAACAGCAGCAACATCAAGGCAAATACAGCGCCTCCCGTTAAAAACAGCACAAATGTATAAGGTACAATTTCTTTAGCTTTAAGGCCGGTAATACCCAGCAAAGGCAAGGCCCAGAATGGTTGCAGCATATTGGTCCACTCATCGCCGTAGGCCAGTGCCATAATGGTATGGGGTATAGAAGTACCGAGCTGTTTGGCTGCTTCAACAATTACAGGCCCCTGCACGGCCCACTGCCCGCCACCACTGGGGACAAAAAAATTAACGACTCCTGCGCTTATAAAGGTAAACAGGGGCAGTGTAGTTGCATTTGAAATGGTTACAAAAAAATCGGTAAAAACCAAAAACAGACCCGAATATTTCATAACTCCCATGATACCGGCATACAATGGAAACTGAATTAAGATACCTGATGCTGCGCCAATGGATTTGCTCACAAGAGAGGTAAAAACATGAATGTTGGGCGTAAGTAATATTGCCAGGGTGAACAGGGTAAAGTTTATAAAGTTTAAATTGATAAAGCTTACATTACCGGCTTTTAAAACAAGATAAACGGTTGTTAATAAAAATCCCAAACCCGATAAAAGCGAGAAGATACGGGAATAATCCAATTTTTCGGCACCGGTAATATTTTTATTGGCAGAAGTTGTTTCAGCTGATGACGAAAGATGCATTGGCTGTGTATTGCTTTTTTTGGCAAGAAAAAACATAATAACAGGTAACAAAACCAAAAGTACTACTGAAACGGTAATGTTCATTGAAGATAATATGGTTTTACCAAGCGGAATAACCCCGATTTTATCAGCCAAAAAATGACCGGCTTCGGCAACTTTTAAAGGTGCTGAACCCGAAAAACCTCCATGCCACACCATTAGTCCCGAATAGCCGGCAGCTCCTATCAGGGGATAGTTTAGCTTCAACTTTCTTTCCGAAAAACTCTCGGCCAGTTTGCGTGCAAATACAGCCCCGAAAATTAAACCCAATCCCCAGTTTAAAAAACTAAAAACAAGCGTAAGCAATGTAACCCAAAAAGCAGCGGAAGCAGTGGTTTTAATACTGGAAGACACCTTGTTAATAAGTGCATTAACCGGTTTGGTAAGGGCCAGCACATAACCTAAAACCAATATCAGCATCATCTGCATGGAAAATGCAAGCAACTCCCAAAACCCTTTGGCCCAATAACCCGCAAGGGCTAAAAAATGAGGGTCTTTGCTGTGGTTGGGGGTAAGCCACAATGCCAAAATAAAAGTAAGATAGGTTAGAACAACCGCTATACTAAAAGGTGAAGGCAGTATCCTTTTTAACAAGTTTGTTATTCGCACTATCATGGTTCCAATATTTTAGTTTATGGTTAACCACTGAAAAACACAACAGCTATTTACTTTTTAACCTTAAACTGGTCGCCTGTTTTTTCAATAATCAGCCTGTACCAATCTTCGCCATAGCCGGGTTGTTTCAGGTCGGGATTGGCAAATTTGTATCCCGGTTGAACGGGTTTGGCGGTTTTAATGTTTCCATCCATGTATTTCATAAACAGGTACTGATACAGTTTTTTCCAGCTTTTAAAAGTATAATCGCCGGCATAGCCTGAATAGTTGGTAAGGTAAGCTACGGCTTTTTCGGGATTTTGAGCATACAATTCCATGGCACCTTTGTCAACGGCAGGGGTAAACTCAATAAAATCGTTTTCCATTTTTTGTTGGATTTTTTCAATTTCCGGATGAATGGCATCCCAACGGGTGTAGGCAAAATTTTCTACCTGATTAAAAATCCAAAATCCGGATGTTTCGCTCCAAACCATCATAGAGCCGTTGCCCACAGCAAAATTTTCGGGTATTTTTGTTATTGAGCCGTACATGGGCATATACACGGTTCCCGAAGCATCGTCAACGCCCCACCAGATAATACCCCCGATGGCATCGGGAAGCCAGCTGCGCGATTGTACAATAAACGAAAAGCCTGTTTGCTGTGTGGCGGTGGCACGCTCGTTACAATATTCAACGCCATCAACTTTCCAGGTTAAATGCCGCCAGCGGTAAGGCAGATGAAAAGGGCCGGCACCAACATCTTTGCTCATATCCAATTCGGTTCCTTCCAAATGGTCGCGCATAAAATTCATCATTTCATGCAGTGTAATTTTATGGTTTGCTTTTACCCACAACGGCATTCTGTTGGTGGCATATCCGGTTTTTTTGTCGTGTTTTACATCGCCTTTTACATAATCCCAATATTTGTCCATTCCGTCGGATACCTTGTTAAACATAGTCCAAACACGAATTTCACAAAAACGGGCTCCCTCAAAATCAACAGGCGCATAAGTGTCGGAAAAAGAGAAATTTTTATCTTTTCCGGTGTAATAACCTTTGTCTCTGGCAAATTGAATGATATCGTGAGCATAAACACATTCAATATCTTTGTTAAACAATTTATCCATCTGCTCATCGGTGATTGATTTTTTACCGTCTGCCAACGGGAAAGTGGTGATGCGTGCCTGATTAGCATGACCCGATACATATCCGTCGGGAATCCGGCGAGCGACCCATACGGCACCTTTTTCGTCTTGTCCTTTTCCAATCATTTCCAAAATCCAGGCTTCGTTTTTATCGGTAATGCTAAACGATTCGCCTTCGCTGTAGTAACCGTATTGTGCTACTAACGAGGTCATTACCTTGATGGCTTCGCGAGCCGATTTGGACCGTTGCAGTGCTATGTAAATAAGGCTTCCGTAATCAACAACAGCTTTATCCTGATGTTGTAACTCGGCACGGCCGCCATAAGTGGTTTCGCCAATGCCAACCTGATGTTCGTTGGTGTTTCCAACAACATTGTAGGTTACGGGAGCTTGTTTTATTTTACCAAGCCATTTTCCGGTATCCCATTCATACACATCCATCATGGTTCCTTCGGGCCAGTTGCCGGCCGGCCAGTGGTAAAGCTCGCCATACAGCAGATGCGAGTCGGCAGCATAGGAAAACATAACGGAGCCGTCAGCCGAAGCTCCTTTGGTTACAATATAATTGGTACAGGCATGGGCCTCAATGGTGCTAAAAAATATCGCGAAAGCAATAAATACTGTTTTCATCAATTTACTCATATTTCTTTTTTTTGTTTAATGATTATTTTTAAAACGATTTCTGATAAACTCCTCCATTTCTTTCAGAGAGGTTATTTCCTGAGAGGAGTTGCCACTACGGACATAAAATTTTTCAACTGTCTGTCCCTGTTTGTTTTTCACTTTAATATAGATGGGTTTTTTGGCTTTGGCAATTTGAATAACGCAAATTATTTTACCCTCAATTTCAGGAAACCGGATAAATAACCGGTGGTTTGAAAAATTAATTCCAAACTGGTTTTTAATAAGCTTACGCAGATGCAGTTCAAAATAATCCACATCCTGTTTTTTTAACGTACTGAAATCGGGTTCCAGGCCTAAAATGTTTTTATCGTCGTCAACACCAATTAACAGTGTTCCGCCGTCGGCGTTGCTAAAAGCGGCAATACTTTTAATAATTACATCTTCCAATGCTTTGTTTTCTTTATTCTGACGATAGTCGTAACGCAACGAAGATTTATATTCCACACCTTCCGATTCGCCACGGTTAATTAAAGAGGTAACCTCTTCCAAACTCAGTTCCGATAAATTGTCGTCGTCCTTTTTTAACGAACGTTTACGTTGCATCAGCATCCACAGCCAAAGCAGCAGTCCCAACAAAATTAAGCCGATGCCACTGTATAAAAAGGTGTTGGTTACCTGTTTGTAAAAATTTGTCAGGTTTTCTTTCGACACGGTAAGGCTAAAGCCCTGAATGCTCATAAGGTTGGAAACAGAGTCAACCCTGGCCCAATAAATTTTATTTTTTAGCTCAAACGAAAATGAGCGGGGTTTATGGTCAGGGGTTTTAAGCCATGTATTAAATATTTTTTTTATTTCCTGCTCAATGTTTTTAATGTTGTTTATGGCAGATGAATCGTGAGTGGCTATGGGAGTAAATAAAACGCCATGCGTAGTTAAGATGCTTACTACCGGGTTTTTCATGGGGAGTTTTTTCAGAAAAAGCCCGGCAAAATCGCCGGTTTGAAAAACATAAGCTACGTAAATCTTTTTGTTGTCTTTGGTGTTGAGCTGATGAATTTGTAAAATTAATTCGCGGCGTCCGGGAATTTCACTGTTGATTTTTACCCATTTAATCACTCCTTTTTTTAGCGGAGTGCTTTCCAACAAATAACGGTTTTTCTTATCCAGAAAGAAATTATAGGTGTCGGTCCATTCACTTATTTCATGTAAATCTTTATCCAGCCTTTTCCAGGTTAACAAGCTGTCGTTTTTTGGCGTAAAGGTTGTAATTCGTGTATCGTTGTCTTTTAAAAAAACATATTTTAAGTTGCCGGTAAATACTACCAGGCCTTTTAAATATTTGTTGTCCGAAACAACACTGTTCGACAGCGTATCAAAGGTGTTCTGGTTAAATTCAGAAAAATTACTTTTTGATACTTCGTTGTTAAAATGAGTAATTGATTTTTGTGCTCCGTAAAGAAAATTATTCAGGTTTGTTTTTAACGGTTGAGCCGCTTTGGCAATCAGTTCCTCACCATATTGCGTGTTTGAATTGTCAGTCACAAAATAATAACCCGTGGATACAAGTCCGAGTACAACAAATAAAATGGAAATCCACCGATACTCTTTTTTCATATTGATAAAATTAGGAGGCCAAATTTACATTAAAATTTGTTATGGGAGGCAGTGGCATTTGCAGATATGAAGTGTTGTTAGTATGTACCGTAAAAAACTATTTAATAAGTCAATGTATTGAACCCGATAGTCATCAGATGAATTTTTATTTAACCGGTTGACAGCTATGCTGTTTGTAAATATTTTGCAGGTATTTTTATCGGATGACTTTTCGGGGCGGGCTTTTACCAGAAAACCGTATAAAGCACAGCCAAAATAATGCAAATAATAAATGCGCTGATGTTAAATACCGGGCCGGTGGCAAACGTATCTTTTTTAAGATGAATGGCTTTTTTATCGTCCGAACCATGTGTTTCCAACATACTGATAACTATGATAATAAAGGCAACTGCCAAAAAGGTATAGGCCATTTGGTTCATCCAGGGGATATTGGGAAACAGGCTCTCTAAAGAAGTTCCGGTAAACCACCCCTTGTTGCCGGTTTTAAAATAAAGCGCCACGGGAATTGATGTGAGTGCCCCCCATAATGCAGCATTGTTGGTAGTTTTTTTCCAAAACAATCCCAGCAGAAAAATAGCGAGAATACCGGGACTGACAATACCGGTATATTCCTGAATAAACTGAAAAACCTGTGGCAGGCTACCCAGCAACGGAGCCATAACAACGGCAATCAATAAGGCTGCTGCTGCCGTTATGCGGCCTACAAACACCGTTTGTTTATCGGTTGCCTTTTTGTTAAAAAAGGGTTTGTAAATATCCATGGTAAAAATGGTGGAAGTGGAATTAACCATGGAGGCTACCGACGACACAATAGCTGCTGCCAACGCCGCCAACACCAATCCTTTTAACCCTGTGGGGATAAATTGCCTGATAAGCCAGGGATAAGCACGGTCGTTGGCAATGGTTCCGGCATGGGTAAGAAAAGAGGGGTCAACCGACTGAGCGGTTACTGCTCCGCCGGCATTTGTGTTAAGCATAAAGGCAACAATGCCGGGAATGACCACCAATACCGGAATAAGAATTTTTAAAAAAGCAGCCAAGGCGATTCCTTTTTGCGATTCGCGCAGGCTTTTTGCTGCCAGCGTTCGTTGAATAATATACTGGTTAAATCCCCAGTAGTAGAGATTGGCTACCCACATGCCTCCGATAAGTACCGACAAACCGGGCAAATCCCACCAGGCATCTTTTCCGTCGGGCGTAATAATGCTCCCTTTGTGAACAATCATGTGAAACTTTTCAGGCACCGTATGATATAAAATTTTAAAACCGTCAAAAATACCTCCCTCCGGCGATAAATGACTCAGGGCAATAAAAGTGGTTACGAGGCCGCCAATGGTAAGTAACGTAACCTGCAGAACATCAGTCCATGCCACCGACGACAGGCCTCCCCACAATGAGTAGGCAGCAGCAAACAATGCCAATGCAATAATGGCATAAAGCAACATGGATCCGTCGCCGTTTCCAAAAATAGTATCAATGGCCAGTCCACCTAAATAAAGCACCGAGGTAAGATTGACAAAAACAAACAGGGCAATCCAAAAAACAGCCAAAATTGATTTTAAATTGGTGCTGTAACGTTTTTCTAAAAATTCGGGAATGGTATAGAGCTTTTTTTCGATAAACACAGGCAGAAAAAATTTACCTACAATCAACAGCGTAAGTGCAGCCATCCATTCGTAAGAGGCAATGGCCAGCCCGATGGCAAAACCGGAACCCGACATACCTATAAATTGCTCTGCCGAAATATTGGCAGCAATCAGCGAAGCTCCGATAGCCCACCAGGGAAGGGTTTTTCCGGCTAAAAAATAGTCTTCGGCATTTCGCTGATGCCCTTTTTTACTTCGCGACACCCACAAGCCAATGGATAAAATGGTTAGAGCATATAGGATAAAAACAAGATAATCCCAAAAATCGAGGTTGAAAGAATGCATAGTGTTGGCCTTTTGAAAAAACAAATATAGTATTGTTTTCTATTTCAAAAGGGCTTCCATCATGTTTAAGTCTTCCTGAAAGGTAATTTTAATATTTTGGCGGTCGCCCTGATACAAACTAAGTTTGTGTCCTGCAGTTTCAAACAGGGAAGCGTCATCGGTAAAGTTTTCTTTTTTTATTAAGTCATAGGCCTTTTTAATCAAAGAAGACTGAAAAAACTGGGGTGTTTGAACCATCAGCAGGTTTTTACGGTTTACCGGCCTGCTGTTGGTACCTGCTGTTTTACGAACCGAATCGGATATTTTAACAACGGGAATAGCACTTCCTGTTTTCGCAGCCAATGAAAACCCCTCTTCAATTAATCGCCACGACACAAGAGGCCTTACCCCGTCGTGGATGGCTACCATGGCGTTATCGGGAATGTGCTTTAAACCGTTTTTTACCGATTGCAATCTGGTTTGGCCTCCGGTAACCACCAGGTGTTTGGTTGTAAAATGATAATCGGAACAAATTTCGGCCCATTGTTTAACCATCGACCCTGCAAGTACAAGAATAAACCGGACAGGCTTGCCCCATTGCAAAAAGGCATCGAAGGTGTGTAACAACAAAGGTTTTTTGTTAACAAGGGCAAACTGCTTAAGCATTTTATTGTTAAATCTTTCTCCTGTTCCTGCTGCTACTATTAAAACATATTTTTCCATAGAGGCAAAAAAAAGTCCTGCCCTCAAACGAAAGCAGGACCCGGTTAATTTTGGTTAAATTAAATTATCAACATGGCATCGCCATAAGTAAAGAATTTATATTTTTCTTTAATGGCCTCCTGATATACGTCAAAAATATAGTCGTAGCCGAGGTAAGCAGCTACCATCATCATCATGGGCGACATGGGAAGGTGGAAATTTGTTACCAATGCATCGGGAACTTTAACTTCATAAGGAGGAAAAATAAATTTGTTGGTCCAACCGTTATAAGGTTTGATAAGGCCTGTAATTGAAACCGCTGTTTCGAGTGCTTTAACGCTTGTGGTACCAATGGCACAGATGCGTTTGCTGTTAAGTTTTGCTTTGTTTATCCGGTTGGCTGTTTTTTCAGATATGTACATCTCTTCCGAATCAACTTTGTGTTTGGTAAGGTCTTCCACTTCGATGGGTCTGAAGTTTCCCAAGCCCGTATGAAGTGTTATTTCGGCAAAATCAACTCCTTTAATCTCCAGTCTTTTCATCAGCTCACGCGAAAAATGCATTCCGGCGGTAGGGGCAGCAACAGCACCTTCGTATTTTGCATAAATGGTTTGATATCGTTCATCATCCTCGGGAGCTACCTCTCTGGAATGAACCTTCGGCAAAGGAGTTTTCCCCAGTTTTTTAAGAGTGGATTTAAATTCTTCGTACGAACCGTCAAATAAAAATCGAAGGGTACGGCCGCGGGAGGTTGTGTTATCAATAACCTCTGCCACCAACTCGTCTTCTTCGCCAAAATAGAGTTTGTTTCCAATTCTGATTTTTCTGGCCGGATCAACCAAAACATCCCACAAACGGCTTTCGCGATTTAGCTCTCTGAGCAAAAATACTTCAATCTTCGCTCCGGTTTTTTCCTTTTCACCATACAACCGGGCAGGAAAAACCCTGGTGTTGTTTATAACAAAAACATCGCCATCATCAAAATAGTTAATGATGTCTTTAAATTGTTTGTGTTCAATGGTTTTATTTGCCTTGTTTACCACCATCAACCTCGATTCGTCTCTGTTTTTCGAAGGAAAATCGGCTATTAATTCTTTGGGCAAATTAAATTTAAATTGAGAAAGCTTCATATAATGCTATTTTGTTTATTTATCTTTTTGTGTTGCAGTTGTTTATAAAATTCCCGAAAGTAATAATACAGTTAAAAAGTTTGCAAAGATACAAATAAATGAGGGGTTTGTCAAGTAAAAAACTATATTTATTTAGCTGTCAATATTTTATAACGGCTCCGTTAAAAACTGTTAATTGACTTTTAAAACAGTAACCATGCTTTACTTTTGCAACCTAAATTTATTTTGCAATGAAAAAGTTATTTTTTGCTTTGGTACTTACAGCTACTTCGGTGGCGATATTCGGACAGGGGGTGCTTACCGGAAAAGTGTACGACAAAACCGACCGTAATCCGCTGGCCGGTGCAAACGTTTACTTTCCGGAAATAGAAAAAGGCGTAGTAACGGATGCGCAAGGTGCCTATGCTATTAACAGATTACCCGGGGGAGAGCAACTGGTAACCATATCGTATATAGGTTATACCACAAAAATTATAAAAGTTAAAATTGGAACAAACCCGCAGGAGCTGAATGTAGCCTTAACGCCGGAAGTAATTCAGGGAGAAGAGGTTGTAATTTCGGGTAACTTTATGGGCAGGCAACATGTAAATACGGTAAAAATCAACACTTTGGAAAGTAAATCGCTAACAAAGGTTGCTTCACCATCGTTTATAAAAGCCATTGCTTCCATACCGGGTGTTGATATGATATCGAAAGGTCCGGGAGTGGGTACGCCGGTAATTCGCGGGTTATCAACCAGTAACATTCTGTTTTTAAACAATGGTATTCCCATGGAAAATTTTCAGTTTTCCGAAAATCATCCTTACCTTATTGATGAATCGGATGTGGGAAAAATTGAAGTAATAAAAGGGCCGGCATCGCTGCTTTACGGCTCGGGTGCTGTGGGAGGTGTTATTAATGTGATTCCGCAAAAAGCGTTGCCGCAGGGTAAAATTGAGGGTAAAGCTCTTCTAAAATACTTTTCAAATACCGAAGGACTGAATGGGAACATTGGATTACGTGGTACAAACAAAAGCATTGTATGGGGACTGAGCAGTCATGTTGCTTCCAATAAAGATTATGTTGACGGAAACGGGAACCGCGTTCCCAATTCGCGATTTAATACAAGCAGCGTGAAAGCCAACATAGGTGTTATAAAAGACATCGGCTCGTTTAAATTATATGGCGAATACAGTAAAAACAAGTTGGGCTTAACTGTTCCGCCGGCCATTAACAGCGTAACCAATAACGAACGGAAAAACAGTTTATGGTATCAAAACCTTTCAAATTTGTTGCTTCAGTCGAAAAATAATATCTATTTTGGAAGTGTTGTTACAAACATTGATGTTGCCTGGCAGCAAAACCACCGCCGTTTACAAACCAGTCCTGACAAACCGTTTTTTACTTCGGTTGACATGTTGCTTAATACACTCCATTACAGTGTGCGCTCAACCATACCGGCAGGGAGCAGTTATAAGTTTTCGGCAGGTGCTCAGGGCATGTGGCAAAACAATAAAAACAATCAGGCTCCCGACCATGTATTGCCCGATGCTACCATAAACGAGGTTTCAGCCTTTGCATTGGGGCAATATCAAACTGAAAAAATTAATATTGAAACGGGATTACGATATACCTATTATCATTTGTATGTTCCCGAGCAGCCGAAAACATTTCCCGAAAAACCTTTGTTGGCATCGCTGACTCGTCGTTTTAACAATGTAAGTTTTTCGATGGGAGCCACTTATCATCTTACCAAGCAGTTGCTTGTCAGAGCCAATATTGCTTCGGCTTTCAGAAGTCCTAATCTGGCAGAGCTTACACAGGACGGTGTTCATGCTGTCAGGTACGAAAAGGGGAATGCCGAGTTAAAAACACAGCGCAATACCGAAGGAGACCTGGGTTTACATCTGCACACTATTCATGCTACTGTTGATGTGTCAGGGTTTTATAATCATGTAAACAATTATATTTATTTAAGCCCGTCAACGGATTCTACCGAATCGGGGCTGCCAATATATTATTATAAACAGGACCAGGCTGTGCTTTTTGGAGGAGAAGCCAAAATCCATGTCCATCCGCATCCGGTACACTGGTTGCACCTTATGGCCGACTGGTCGTATGTGGTAGGCGAAAAAGTTAATGGCGGATATTTGCCTTTTATTCCGGCTCAAAAGTTCAGGTTTGAGATTAAGGTTCAAAAAAAACAGTGGTCGGTTTTTCATAATTTGTATGTAAAAGCGGGTACTAACATTGCGTTGGCACAAAATAGGCCGGCTCAGTTTGAAACGCCCACAGCAGGATATTGGCTATTGGATGCCGGCATTGGCTGCGATATTGCAATAGGTAAACAGTTGGCCACGGTAAGTATTAATGGTGATAATTTGCTTAACAAAGCTTACCAGGATCATCTCTCCACTTTAAAGCCTTTGGGAATTTACAACATGGGAAGAAATATTGCAGTGGTACTGACAATACCTTTTGGAATAAAAAATTAACAACATGGTAGTGTCCTGTTTGATGGTACACTGATTGTTATGATTTTTATGATTGGACTGATTCTTATCCTAATAAATCAGTGGTATCAGTCTAATCAGTGTTCTATTCGGTAAATAAAAACCTTCGACAACAGCAAAAGATACCGTTAAAAGCGCTGTTTTCAGATTAACTTACTGATAATAAATTCTTATTTGTTAATTTTATTTTCATTTTTCATATTCTATTGTATTTTTGCACCTCGAATTAAAAAATCAATTTAAAGAAGATGGCAGCTATAGGAAGTATTAGAAAGCACTCTACCATGCTTGTGATAGTAATTGGTGCCGCAATGGCAGCATTTATTTTAGGCGACTTTGCAAAGCAAAGAAACAGACGCGATGTTAATGTAGGTGTTATTGATGGACAGGAAATAACCATCATGGACTTTAACAAAAAGTTTGAAACCAATCTGGAAAACACCAAACGGCAAAGAAAAGTAACCAGTTTATCAGGGGCAGAACAAGCTTCGGTAAGAAACCAAACCTGGAATCAGATGGTAAAAGATATCATCATGGGAGAAGAGTACCATGAGCTCGGTATTGATGTTACTGCTGATGAACTTTACGACATGGTTCAGGGTCCCAACCCGCACCCTTTGGTTGTTCAGTCGTTTACCGACCCCAATACGGGTGTATTTGACCGCAGCAGGGTGGTTCAGTATTTAAAAAACCTCGACAGTTATCCTCCCGAAGCCAAACAACAATGGCTTGAGTTTGAAAAATATTTGAAACAGGACAGGATGCAAAGTAAATTTAATGCACTGCTTTCAAAAGGATATTATGTACCTAAAGCATTGGCCGTTAAAGCTTATAAAGACGATAATGACAGAGCCTCTGTTAGTTTTGTGGCTAAAAAAATTGTCAACATTCCCGATAGTGTTGTAACCGTTACCAACGACGATTACCTGGCCTACTACGATGCCAACAAAGAAAAATTCAAGCAGGAAGCTTCGCGCGATTTGGATTTTGTTATTTTTAAAGTAACCCCGTCGGCAAAAGACATTGATAAAGCAAAAAAGGAAGTTATCAGCTTAAAAAAGGATTTCGAAGAAACCGATGATGTATTGCGTTTTATGAAAGTTAATTCGGATACTCCTTATGATAGCAGTTGGGTGGGAAAAGGTAAGCTTCCCGTTGAAGTTGATTCGATTATTTTTACCCAAAAACCCGGTTTTGTTTCCAATTTATGGTTTACCGACAATTCGTATCATTTGGCACGCCTGATGGATGTTGCCATGCGTCCCGATTCCATGAAAGCATCGCACATTCTTATTGCTTACAAAGGTGCTTACCGGGTAAATCCTGCTATTTCGCGCACCAAAGAAGAAGCTCAAAAACTTGCCGACAGCTTGCTTAATGTAATTAAAAAGAATCCTTCAAAAATTGAAACCCTTGCTTCTAAATATTCCGACGATCCATCGGCTAAAAAGAACAATGGTGATTTGGGGTGGTTTGCTGATGGTGCCATGGTTCCTGCATTTAATCAGGCTTGTATCGATACCAAAACAGGTAAAGTTACCCTGGCAGAAACTCCCTTTGGATTTCACATTATTAAAGTAACGGGTAAAAAAGATAAGGTTAAAAAGGTAAGAGTTGCTTTACTTACGGTAGATGTTGTTCCCAGCAACGAAACCTATCAAAATGTATTTGCCGATGCTTCAAAGCTGGCTTCCGAAAACAAAACTCAGGAACAGTTTAACAAGGCGGTAAAAGAGATGCATCTTACTAAACTGTCGCAACCCAAAATTAACAAAATGACCAGTAACATCAGAGGGTACGACAATGTTCGCCAGATTGTTAAATGGGCCTTTAACGAAAACACCGAAATAGGTACTGTGTCGGATGTGTTTGATTTGGATGATGCTTATATGGTAGCTGTTGTTACCGAAAAACGCGACAAGGGTATTCCGGCATTGAACGAAATTAAGTCGTTGTTGACCCGTGCTGTTCTTAACCAAAAGAAAGGCGAGTACATTGCCCAAAAGATGAAAAACTACGGCAACGACCTTAACCAGATTTCTAAAAATATGAACCTTCCCATTGAGCAGGACAATGCTTTGGTATTTACTGCCCGCAATTTTGGAAGTTACGGAAGAGAACAAAAAGCCATTGGCACAAGCTTTGGCCTAAACAAAGGTGCTACCTCAAAACCGGTGGTGGACAGGGTAGGTATTTATGTAATAAAACTGAACAGCCTTACCGGTTCCAATGCCGAAAAAGCTTATCAGCAAGAGGTTAAAAAACTTGAAAAAACCTTTTCACAGTCGGTTAAAAACGATTTACCTTTCAGGGCTGTTGAAAAAGCCATCGACATTACCGATAACCGTATTAAATTCTTTTAAAGGATAAATAATGATTCATAAAAAAAGCCACGTTTAACGTGGCTTTTTTTATGGTTCTAAATTGTCTGTTTTCAAAACTTATAGTTTAACAAAACGCTGCTATTCGATTAGTCATTTATCTTTGAACCAGGTTGGGTACTGAAATATCTGCATCAACAACTTTGTAAACTTTATCGCCCCGGCGCACTACTTCGGTAGTTTTAATGGAGCAAACGCTGCCTTTGGGAGCTTCACCAACCACTGCGCCGTCATCAAGTCTGATTTCCGAAACAGTATCTTCGTAAACACCGGTGGTGGGGCCAATAATTTTAATTTCTTCCTTTAACGACAATATATTGGCTTCCACCTTTATTTCGGCCACCCCTATTTTTTTAAAATAGTTGGTAATTTTACCCACATACAATTTTCGTTTTGTTGCCTGATTCCCGTAATTCTCGGTCCATTCGCCCATTTTGCGCCCCATGTAATAACCATCCCAAAAGCCTCTGTTATACACCGTAGCCAAACGTTGGTTCCACCGGTCGATTTTTTCTTGCGAGTAGTCGTTGTCAAACCAGGCATTTACCGCTTCGCGATATACAGCAGCCACTGTTTTAACATATTCTGCCGACCGGCCACGTCCCTCCAGTTTAAGCACCCGCACACCGGCATCCAGCATTTTATCCAGCAGCGCAACGGTATTCAGGTCTTTGGGCGACATAATGTATTCATTGTCTATTTCCAGCTCCAGGTCGCTCTCTTTATCTTTAACCGTGTATTTCCTTCGGCAGGGCTGCAGGCAGGCTCCGCGGTTGGCCGAAGAGTTTAAATTGTCGAGGCTCAAATAACATTTTCCCGAAACAGCCATACAAAGTGCACCGTGAGCAAAAATCTCAATTTGAACCTGTTTACCCGACGGACCTGTAATGTTTTGTTCGCGAATTTGTGTTGTAATATACTTTACCTGATTAAGGTTGAGCTCGCGAGCCGTTACCATTACATCGGCAAACTGCGAATAATATTTTACCGCTTCAATATTGGTAATGTTGGTTTGGGTTGACATGTGTATTTCCATGCCCTGTTTGTAAGCATATTGAATAACAGCCTGATCGGATGCGATAATGGCTGTAATGCCATTGGCTTTGGCAGCATCCACAATTTGCTTCATAGCCTCAAGTTCGTCATCATAAATAACGGTATTCAGCGTAATGTAGGTGCGCAGTCCATGTTCTTTGGCAATGGCCGAAATTTTTTTTAAATCGTCGAGGGTGAAATTTTTTGAAGAATTTGAGCGCATGTTTAGTTTTCCGATTCCAAAATAAACCGAATCGGCTCCCCCCTGAATGGCAGCCATCAGCGATTCGTACGAACCTACCGGAGCCATTATTTCAACATCGTAAGCAGTCATATTATAATCATTCTAAATTAAGGGGGCAAAAATAGTATAAGTTACCACAATAGCAAAAGAAGTGTTGAGGTAAACAAACTAATTCATTTGCTTTAGTTTAACCTTGGCATACACAGGATTATGGTCGCTGTCGCGAAAGTTTAAATCAATGTTTTTTACCTTAAGCAGCTCCACGTTGGGCGACAATACAAAAAAGTCGATAACGGTGGTGCCGTTTTCTCCTTTTACAAAAGGTTTGTAATTCTGCCGGTTAGTAGGTGCCTTGTTATCGTAAGCAACGGTCCATCCTTTCGGAAAAACTTCCGGTGCGAGTTGTAGTTTGGCACGAACAAACCGTTGTCCGTTAAAATTTCCGGCAGGTTTAAATCCGGGGGGATTTTGGTTCCAGTCGCCACCGGCAATTACATAGTTGCCTTTAGCATATTCATCAGTCATTTTGTCGCGCAGCATACTTAACTCTTCCATTCTTAAAGTGCTATCGTAAATATAAGCAGTGTTATGAGTGTTGATAACCACTAAATCGTTACCGGTTTTTAGCGGAAATCGCAACAAAATATAGCAACGGTGTAATAAAAACAGACGCTGAGGCCAGGGAGCAATCAGCGGGTAAGCATGGCGTTCGGCTTTGGTAAAAGCGTATTTTGATATGGACATTATGCCTGATTTGGCATGCCCCATGGGATTAAAAAACGGAACAGGAACAAAAGGAACATCGTAGTTTTTGGCAAAAACAATATGGTTATCATTATCCAAAAGGGCAGAAATTTCCTTTACTTCATTAATGCTCCAACTACGTTTTGAATCAATATCTATTTCCTGAATAAACCAAAAGTCGATGGAGTCGTTGCCGGCCAAAAACCGTTTGATGTTGCTAACATGTTGCCTCACCATTTTGTGTGACGAACGTACCTTTTTTCCATTGTCATAAAAAAAATCCATTTCCGAACCCAGTCCGGCATAACCAATATTCCAGCTCATCAAATCAAACGTATCTCGGTTTAGGGCTTTTTGATGAGGGTTACCTTTAGCGAGTGTTTCGATGGGTTTGGGGGTATATTCCACATAGGTTGTCCATGCCAAAAACAAAGCAAAAACAACAACCACAGCTATTACAGTGTATAGCAGATATTTAAATATTTTTTTCACAAAATACTTTATGCTTTAAAAAAAGCATTACAGCTCCAAAACCCTGTCGAGCATGGTTTGAATCAGGTTTTCCATGCTGGTTTTGTAATTGGGGTTAAAGTTGTCGCTAATTCTGTTTGCAATAATATCGCAAACGGTCATGGCTTCGTGTCCGAGCATGGCCGACAACGAATAAAGAGCCGACGTTTCCATCTCGAAGTTAGTAACCTGATACCCTTCAAAACCAAACTGACGGGCTCTGTCGATGATGGTGTTGTCTTTAACTTTCAGCCGCAGCTCTCTGCCTTGGGGAGCATAAAATCCGGGAGCAGTTAAGGTAATTCCCTTTCTCCAGTTGTCTGACAACGTATTAATTAAGAAATCGGAGCCCTTTATGGCATAAGGCTTTGGTAAGTTGGTATCCCAATTCATGGTGTTGATAAAATCGTCGGTAAGCGATTTCTCAATAACGTGAGGGCCGTCTTCGTAAAACCAGGCCAGGCCGTCTAAACCCAGTGCATAAGCCGAAACCACATAACTTTTATCAACCGGAATATCGGCCTGCAAAGCACCCGAGGTGCCGATTCTGATTAAGTTTAACGAAGTGATGGTGTCTTTGGGTAACTTTGTCTTAAAATCGATGTTAAAAAGCGCATCTAATTCGTTTACCACAATTTCGATGTTGTCGGTTCCCATCCCCGTTGAAAGAACCGAAAGACGCTTTCCTTTGTAATAACCTGTAAATGTATTAATTTCCCGATTCGATTTACTTAACTCTATCTCATCAAAATAGCCGGCAATAATTTTGGCTCTTCCGGGGTCACCCACCAAAAATATGGTTTCCGATACATCACCCGGAAATAAATTCAGGTGATAAACTGCACCAGTTGAGTTGAGTACCAATTCTGCGTTTTTCATCTTTCTCATGGTTTCGATTTTTGAATAATTTTGCAAAAATACAATTAATAATAAAACCATGAACAACGCCGGGCCAACCATCCTCATTCCTTTCAATTTTGATATTGAATCGCGTGCTGCTTTAACATTTGCTCTCAACCACACCATCGACTATCGTTACAACATAATATTACTTCATGTTATTGAACGTTCGGAGCGACTTGCCGAAATAATTGTAAAGGATGATGTTATTCAAATGGTTAAAGCCGAGCTTCGTAACCTTGTTGATAAAACAGGAAATAAGGGCAATATTAATGTTGAAATTGTTGTTAATACCGGCAAACCTTACAAGGAGATATTAAAAGTAGCTGCTGATTATGGTGCCGATTTTATTATTATGGGTACGCGCGAGCGTGAAGAAAAGGCCATTAGCAAACCGAAACTGGGATCGGTCGCCGGTAAAATTATCAGGCTTTCTCCCATTCCCGTAATTACTTTCAGAGAAGGAAACCTTTCGTTTGTTAAAAATATTTTGCTGCCTTTGGATTTTTCAAAACGAAACCAGCAAAAGGTTTCGTACGCCATCAAACTGTCGAAAGCCTTTGGCGCTACCATTCATGTAATTTCCATTGTTTGGAAAAAGAAAGAGAAAATAAGCCGGCGGCAGCTTGAGCTGATGGATAAAACCGTTCAGCGCATAGAAGCCGAAGGCATAAAAACCACCTCTAAGTTTATTTCTACCGAAGGGGGTGGAAAGAAAATGTTTTTGATTGAAGTCATTAAATATGCCAACAACAACAACATCGACCTTATTATGATAATGACACAGTCGGAAAGGCCATTGGTAAAATATTTTATGAGTGCGTATGCCTTTTCGGTAATACGCAAGTCATCAACACCTGTGCTAACCATAACCCCAAAATATTCGGGGGATAATGACGATTAAAACAAAAAAATAATGAAAGCTGAAATAATAAATATTGGCGACGAGTTACTCATCGGACAAGTAATTAATACCAATGCAGCCTGGATGGCTGTCGAGCTCACTGCTGCCGGTATTGATGTAGTTCAAATTACAGCCGTTTCCGACAAAGGAGAAGCCATCGAAAATGCCCTTGACGCAGCTGCAACACGGGCAGATATTGTACTTTTAACAGGAGGATTGGGGCCCACAAAAGATGATATTACAAAAAAAGTTTTGGCCTCTTATTTTAATTCCGGAATGATTTTTCATGAGCCTGTTTTTGAACAGGTTAAGGCAATTTTTAAAGCCCGCAATTTTGAGGTAACCGAAGTAAACCGTCAGCAGGCTTTTATTCCTGAAAAATGTACCCCTCTGTTTAACAAAAACGGTACGGCTCCGGGCATGTGGTTCGAACAAAACAACAAAGTATTTGTTTCGATGCCGGGAGTTCCTTTTGAAACCAAAGTAATGCTTAAAGAGCAGGTTATCCCTAAGCTTAAAAGCAGGTTTAATTTAAAGTCTATTGTTTATAAAACCGTGATGACCACCGGATTGGGTGAATCGTTTTTGGCAGAAAAAATAAAGCATTGGGAGAATAACCTTCCGGAAAACATAAAACTTGCCTATTTGCCACAACCCGGTATTGTCAGGTTGCGCCTGACAGCGAAAGGGGATAACGAAATACAACTGCGTGCCGAAATTGATGAACAAATAGAAAAGCTGCGGTTAATCATTGACGATTTGATTTTCGGTTTCGATGACATCACCATGGAAGAGGTTATCGGGCAGTTGCTTACGCAAGGTAATTACACATTGTCAACAGCCGAAAGCTGTACCGGAGGCTATATAGCGGAGATGATAACTTCGGTTGCCGGCAGTTCAAATTATTTTATGGGCTCGGTGGTTTCGTATTCAAACCGGGCAAAAATGAATCTGCTGGGCGTTCCGGAAAAAGCGCTTGATAAATATGGTGCTGTGAGCAAAAGTGTAGTTGAAGCCATGGCTACCGGTGCCCGGCAACGGTTTGATACCGATTAGGCTGTGGCTACTTCGGGCATTGCCGGCCCTGCCGGCGGAACAGCTGAAAAACCGGTGGGCACTACCTGGATTGCACTGGCAACGCCACAGGGAGTAACTTCAAAACTATTCCGTTTTGGTGAACACCGGGGACGAAACATTCGGCGTGCTGCGTTGGCTGCTTTAAATTTGTTACGACTTGAAATTACAAAATAACAATTGCCTTGCATCGAATGATGAGAGAGGGACAATGTGAAAATCCTTTTAAGTTGAAGAATGCCTTTAGGTGGAGGCTTGAAAGGCTGCTTTAAATAATTTGATTTTTTTTAATTGAGCATTGAACATTGTAACCATAAAAACAATGATAAAACCGGGATTTTTTTTTCATCGGATTAAGCGGATTAAGCAGATTTTTTATGGTCTGCTAAAAAGTCTAAT
>CAYVWX010000008.1:0-29448 GCA_964455635.1 uncultured Lentimicrobiaceae bacterium
TATTACCGATTCGGTTGAAGGTATTGTCCCCGACTTTTTAACCCTGCTTCACGGAGTAATCGACTCACCCGATATTCCGCTTAATGTAAGCCGTTCCTATTTGCAAAGCGACGGAAATGTTAAAAAAATATCCAGTTACATTACACGAAAGGTTGCCGATAAACTGTTGGAGATTTTTAACAAAGACCGCAAAAAATTTGAAGAAAAATGGGACGATATCAAAACCTTTATTGAGTACGGAATGATATCGGAACCCAAATTTTGGGATAAGGCAGTTAAATTTGCACTGCTGAAAAATACCGATGGAAAGTACTTTACCTTTGATGAGTACAAAGAGCACATCGAAAACCTGCAAAAGGACAAAGATGACACTTTGATATATCTGTATGCCAACCATGCCGACGAGCAGTTTTCGTATATTGAAGCAGCCAAAGAGCGCGGTTACGATGTGTTGCTGATGGATGGTGTGCTGGACAGCCATTTTATCAATACGCTGGAACAAAAGTTTGAAAAATCGCGTTTTGCCCGCGTGGATGCCGACACCATCGACAAACTCATTAACAAAGAGGATAAAATGCCGTCGAAACTCGACGAGAAACAAAAAGAGGCCTTAAAGAAAGATTTTGAACGCAATGTTGACAGCAAACAGTTTGAGGTTTCGTTTGAAGATTTGAGTGAAACCGATGCTCCGGTTCTTATTACCCAAAACGAGTTTATGCGCCGCATGAAAGATATGGAAGCCATTGGCGGTGGCGGCATGATGGGCCTTGGCGGACTACCCGACACATACAGCTTGGTGGTTAATGCAAATCATCCGCTTGTTACCAAACTTGCCGACGAAAAAGAGGATGCCGAAAAAGATGCTGTTATTAAACAGCTTTACGATTTGGCGCGGCTATCGAAAAACCTGTTAAAAGGTAAAGAGCTGAGTGAGTTCGTTAAACGAAGCGTTGAGCTTATTAAGCCGGACAAATCATAAGTATTTGTTCTGTAACAGGCTTTTGTCCCGTCCTTTAGGGCGGATGTTAGGTAAATAAAGTTTTTGAAGGCTTTAGTCGTTAATTGTAAACCGGTTAATGGCTAAAGCCTTTTCTGTAGCCCGTAATAGAAAGGGGTATGGTAACCCAAAACAGCTGCTTTCGGGTAGTTCCTTTATTGTTTAAGGGTGATAATTGTTTTAATCGGTTTTCCGTTATAGTCGGAATATTTAAAATAATAAACGCCCTGAGGCAGATGTGAGAAATTTATGTGAGAAATTCTTTTGTTCAGTATCTTTCGAACGCAAGTTTTTCCGGCAGTATTTACAACTTCAATGGTGCCCTTATTAATGTTTTTGGGAAGTTCGATGGTTACTTTATCAGAAAACGGATTGGGAAATATTTTTATTTGATTAACATCTGTTTTTTCTTTAAATCCGTCGGGTAACACCACAACAAGATCAGTATATATGATGTCGGTTAAAAGATTAAGCTGGTTGTTTTTAACAGTAATAACACAATTAAATAATCCTGATTGAGCAGGGGTTCCAAACAGCAGGCCTGTGGCCGGATCAAAATATAAATCATCGGGAATAACATCGCCAATTAAATTGAAATTCAGGGCATTGCCTGTGTCAAGTTCTACCTGAAACGTGTAAGGAGTGTTTACGTAAGCAGTGTCGTAGGAGTCTTGAATGATTTGGGGGTAGAAAGTTTCAATATAACACGAGTTGTAAGTAGCATTAAAGTAAATAATAGAACCGTTTTGCTTACAGCAAAGCAATACACTTGTTCCACCGGTTATTCCGGATCCTCCAAGTCCGCTATTTAAAACACCGTATAAACTTCCAATACCTTCAATCCATGTTTCATCAACTACATCACGGTTTTGATAAATGGCATGAAACCTGAATCTTCTTTTAGGTGCACCCGATACCATTACAGTGTCAATATTATCACAGACGAGTGTTGAGGAAAAACCGCGATAAAGATTTTCGATGTTAACGGTATCGCCAACCGCAATGCTAAAATCGTAAAGCAACCCTTCAGGTTCGTAACCGTCGGTAAAATAAATCCGGTTGCTTAAAGTGTCCTCACGTATCAATCCAACTTCATCCCAACTGGTTTGTGCCGAATCGGAAATTTCGTAAACTTTCCGGTAAATTTGTCCATTAAATGTGTTTGTGTTTAAAAATTTATCGGTTTTTGTTCCACCGCAAACAGCTACGCCCCAGATAATAAATCCCATGTTCATAGTATTCCAGCTTTTGGTGGTATCAACAATTTGATAAGGTGTCTGGCTGTAAACCGGCAACGAAAAAGTTAATAATACCACAATAAAAAAAAGGTGCTGTTTCATAATTTAAGTGCTTAAGTGAGTGATGATTTTGTATAAGTCAATTACAAAGATACATTTTTAGGGCTATTTTAAAAGTGTTAGCCTTCCGAAAATAATCTTTTGTATTTTAGCGTTTCCGAAAACCGTTTAAATGGAATCCGATTGCAGCAACAGTAAATCAACTTTTTTTTGGTTGAAGTTTTCAAACTCCGAAAGCTACATGATGTGGCCGGTAATACATTCCATTTTTCTCTTGGGTTGTCATTCAAAAATACGCGGTTTGCGACTGTATAATTTATAAAAGCTTGATATGAGTACGTTGGAAAAATATTTTGAGAAGTTCAGACAAAACACCATTGGTAACGAGCAATATTTTGAAACTCCCTACGGAAATAAAAAAATGATTTATGCCGACTGGGTTGCCAGTGGCCGGCTGTATGCTCCCATTGAAGAGCGTATTGCCAAAGTTATTGGGCCTTATGTGGGTAATACACATACAGAGACTTCCGAAACCGGCACTTTGATGACCAAAGCTTACCATTATGCACAGCAGAAAATTAAAGAGCACGTAAATGCCGGTCCCGATGATGTAATTATTTTAGCCGGCAACGGCATGACCGCCGTCATCAATAAGTTTCAACGTATTCTTGGGCTAAAGGCCTGTGCCCGCCTCGACGATCAGGGTAACTGTTTAAAAGTAGAAGATATTCCCGTGGTTTTTGTTACCCACATGGAGCACCATTCCAATCAAACCTCGTGGTTGGAAACCATTTGCGATGTGGTGGTGCTTGAACCCAACCAAGACAATACCGTAAATCCTGAAGAGCTTGAAAAACAACTTGAAAGATATAAAGACAGACATCTGAAATTTGGCGCTTTTACAGCTGCAAGTAACGTAACAGGTGTGGAGCCGCCCTACCATCAGCTGGCAAAAATTATGCACAGGCACGGAGGCTTTGTCTTTATCGACTTTGCCGGAGCAGCTCCTTACGTTGACATTGATATGCATCCGGAGGCTGAACCTGAGCACCTCGATGCCGTTTTCTTCTCACCCCACAAGTTTTTGGGAGGACCCGGTTCTTCCGGCGTAATGGTTTTTAACAAACATCTGTACAATCGTACCGTGCCCGACCATCCGGGCGGTGGTACCGTAGAGTGGACCAATCCGTGGGGCGAACACAGTTATTTTGAAGATATCGAACTTCGCGAAGATGGCGGAACCCCCGGATTTTTACAGGCAATGCGTGCTGCCATGGCCATCGAAGTGAAAGAGCAGATGGATACCGGACTTATGAGAGCTCGCGAAAATGAACTGGTAGCCAAAGCCTTTGAAGGGTTTTCCAAAATAAAAGGCGTTCATATTCTGGCAGATAACGTAAAAAACAGGTTGGGAATCTTTTCTTTTTTTATTGACAATATTCATTACAACCTGATGGTTAAATTGTTTAACGACCGCTTTGGCATACAAACCCGTGGCGGATGTGCCTGCGCCGGAACATACGGCCACTTTTTGTTGGGTGTTTCGCCTGAAGAATCGCACCGTATTGCCAAACAAATTAATGCCGGCGACCTGTCGGAAAAACCGGGCTTTGTGAGGGTGTCGCTTCACCCGACAATGACCAATGCCGAGCTTGATTGTATCATTGATGCTGCCCGCCTGATTGTTGAAAATATTGATGAGTGGCGAAAAGATTACAGCTATAACAATCATACCAACGAATGGGTACATCACAACGAAAAAAGCCGCAATGACTTAATCAAAGAGTGGTTTGAGTTTAAGCTGTTGTAAAATCTCTTAGTGAAGAAAATAAATAGCCACCCGATGAATGCTTATTTATTTGATTAATAGTTATAATGTTTATAAATATTTTGCAAGTGTATTCATCGGATAACTTTTCAGAGTGGACTCAGCCTTAACCAACTTCATTAAATAAAAACGTTCCGTTAGTAAAAACCTACGCTTCCATTAGCTTTTTTATCATTTCAACCTGAATGCGGGCAATGTTTTTGTTGGCAGGGCTGGCGTTAATGCAAACAAGTCCAAAAGCCAGTGGCGATAATTTATAATCGCACACCACGCTGTGTTCGGCATCGCGAAAAATCTTTTTAAAATGGTTTTCCAGTGGAATATCCATTACGCGGCAGGCTTCCTGAGCACGCATCATGGCACCCCGGAGCTCTTCTTCTTTTCCCATTTCAACCAGCTCAATAATTTCCGAAGCATAATGCCTCATGTTTGAGTCGATGGCTGCATCAATAAATTCAAGCAGCCCCTTAAACCTGTTAACTTCGTTGGTATCTATTAATTTAACTAACATTTTTATCCTCCTTTACATCGATTTTTTTAATTTTTCGTACAAGCTTTTTTGCTCTCTGCTCAATTTTGCAGGAACCGTAATTTTTGTTTCTACGTATAAATCGCCGTGTTTTGTCGGATGCTCGTAATAAGGCATACCTTTTCCTTTCAGCCGTAATTTTTTACCGCACGATGTTCCCGCAGGAATAGTAAGCGACACTATTTTTCCGTCAGGAGTTTCTACCCGGGCTTTACCGCCAAGCACCGCAGTCGGAATATCAATATTCAGGTCTGAAAACAAATCGTTGCCATCACGTTTAAACTTTGCGTCGGGTAGCACTTTAATGGTGATGTATAAGTCGCCTGCCGGCCCTCCGTTCATGCCGGGTGAACCTTTGCCGGCCAATCTTATTTTTTGTCCGTTTTTTACACCCGGTTTTATTTTTATTCTGAATTTTTTTCCATCCAGATTGATAATTCGCGTACTGCCATGGTAGGCCTCTTCAAAAGTGATGTTCATTTCCGAAACAATATCTCTTCCTTTATATTTTGGAGCTCTTCTGCTGCCGGTTCTGCTGCTGCCAAAGCCGCCTCCGAAAATATGTTGGAAGAAGTCGGAAAATCCTCCCGGGTCGCCTTCAAACGAAAATCCGCCGTAGTTGCCTCCCTGTTGGCCTCCTGTAAATTGCGACCAGTCGAAGCCACCCTGACCACCGGCTCCTCCAAAATTTTGATACTGTTTCCAGTTGGAGCCCAGCTGATCGTATTTTTTTCTCTTCTCAGGGTCGCCAAGTACTTCATAAGCTTCCGATATCTCCTTGAACTTCTCCTCTTTAGCTTTGTCTCCCTGGGTTTTGTCGGGATGATATTTGATGGCCAGCTTACGGTAAGCCTTTTTTATTTCATCCTGTCCCGCACTTTTCGATACCCCAAGAATTTTATAATAATCTTTATAATCCATGTTGTTTTTTCCTCCTTCCCTTTATTTGGTTATAAAATCTTGCCATTATGCGGCAAGACTTTTTAAAATCATCTTTATCCCATCTTATTTATCTACTGTTCAACTACTTCTGTTTTAAGATGATTTCGTTAAATAAAGCTTGTTTTATCAATCAATTTACATACCAACAGCAAGCATCTGACATACTGACACATTAAAATCAGCCTGTTTTTTTATTTTGACAAACCGTAAACGGGATGTCCTAAATTATTTGATAATGTTGCTTTTGTTTTTAATCGGGGTTCCCGTGTTCTCATTTTCAGATATTAATAACAGCTATGTCGTATTGATGATTCTTTTATTAACACCGTCCGTTGAAAAAGTTCAGGGGCAGGGCTGATTTCGTATCCTATTCCTTTCTACATTTGCGGCAAATTGGGAGAAGAGTATGGCTGCTGAATATAATGATGATAGTGTAAGGTCGCTCGACTGGAAAGAGCACATTAGGTTACGCCCCGGGATGTACATTGGGAAACTGGGCGACGGAAGTTCGCACGACGATGGTATTTATGTGTTGTTGAAAGAAATTATCGACAATTCCATTGATGAGTATGTAATGGGAAACGGTAAAACCATTGAAGTTACCATACAGGAAAAGAAAGTTACCGTTAGAGATTACGGCCGCGGCATGCCTTTGGGAAAAGTAATTGCCTGTGTGAGCAAAATAAATACCGGAGCCAAATACGATTCAAAAGTTTTTAAAAAGGCTGTGGGATTAAATGGCGTGGGCTCGAAGGCGGTAAACGCCATGTCGAAATATTTCAGGGCACAGTCCATTCGCGAAGGGCAGACCAAAATTGTTGAATACGAACGAGGCCATCTTATTAACGATTATCCTGTACAACCCATTGAAGATAAGCAGGGTACAGTCATTACATTTATCCCTGACGAGGAGATATTCGGTAATTTTCATTACCTGCCTGAATATGTTGAAGAGATGCTATGGAACTATGTTTTTTTAAACAACGGGCTTACCATTATCTTCAACGGTCAAAAAATGCTGGCAAAAAACGGACTGCTCGATTTGCTTGAACGTAACATTGGCCCCGGCAACGGCATTATCTATCCCATTATTCATATTAAAGAAGGTGACTTTGAATGTGCTTTTACGCACAGTTCAAGGTCGTATGTTGAAGAGTACTACTCGTTTGTAAACGGTCAGCATACAACCCAGGGCGGAACACATCAAAGTGCTTTCAGAGAGGCTGTTGTAAAAACAATCCGCGATTTTTACGGAAAAGATTTTGAAACCGGCGACATCCGCACTTCGCTTATGGCAGCCGTAAGCATTAAAGTTCAGGAGCCTGTTTTCGAGTCGCAAACAAAAACCAAGCTGGGTTCGCAATATATCGAACCCGACGGACAAAGTATCCGTAACTACATCAACGACATTATCAAACGAAATCTTGATAACTATCTTCACATCAACTCCGAAACAGCAGAGGCATTGTATAAAAAGTTGCTTCAATCGGAAAAAGAGCGTAAAGATATGGCCGGTATTAAAAAGCTGGCGCGCGAAAGCGTTAAAAAGGCATCGCTTCATAATAAAAAACTGCGCGATTGCCGTATCCATCTCGATTCAAACCACGAAAAACGTCTTGATACTACGTTGTTTATAACCGAGGGCGACTCGGCCAGCGGCTCTATTACAAAATCGCGTGACGTGCAAACACAGGCAGTGTTTAGTCTTAAAGGAAAGCCTTTAAACAGTTACGGCCTCAGTAAAAAAATTGTTTATCAAAACGAAGAGTTTAATCTTTTGCAAGCTGCTTTAAACATTGATGAGAGCATTGAAAATTTGCGCTACAACAACATTGTTATTGCCACCGATGCCGATGTTGACGGAATGCACATCAGGTTGTTGTTGCTCACCTTTTTTCTGCAATTTTATCCCGATTTGGTTAAAACAGGACATGTTTATATTTTACAAACACCCCTGTTCAGGGTGCGAAACAAAAAGGAAACCCGTTATTGTTACAACGATGAAGAGCGCCAAAAAGCAATCAGGGAGCTGGGAACAAACCCCGAAATAACCCGTTTTAAAGGACTTGGCGAGATTTCACCCAACGAGTTTAAGCATTTTATCGGAAAAAGTATTCGTTTGGATCCGGTGATACTTAAACGCGAATCATCATTGGGTGAAACCCTTTCGTTTTATATGGGAAAAAATACCCCTGACCGGCAGAATTTTATTATTGATAACCTTCGCATTGAAGAGGAGGTTGTCCCTGAAGAGGTGTGATTAACAAGCTGTCCAAATATCAAAAACGGCATATCGAGCATGTAAAAAACATGACCGCCAAAGCCATCAACAATTATAAAATGATAGCGGATGGTGATAAAGTTTTGGCTGCCGTAAGTGGTGGAAAAGATTCGCTGGTCATGCTCGAAGCACTAACAGCTTTTAAAAAATTCAGAACCGTTGATTTTGAAATTGAAGCCATCCATATTGATGTGGAGGATGTAGGCTATTTGGTGGATATTGGTTTTTTAAAGGAGTATGCCGACAGTTTGGGAGTTAAAATTCATTTTAAAACCATTGAAGCCGGTTTTGAAGACCGGGGCAAAAAGGCACCCTGCTTTGTTTGCTCATGGCATCGCCGTAAATCTCTTTTTGAATTTGCCAAAAACAATGGTTTTAAAAAACTGGCCATGGGTCATCATTTGGATGATGCGGTTGAAACATTGCTTATTAATATGGCTTATCATGGACATATATCCTCACTCCCCGGAAAACTGAAAATGTTTAATGGTGTTCTGTATCTTATCCGGCCGTTGATTTTGCTTACCGACAATGATACCCGCGAATTTGCAAATATCCGCAACTATACCGGACTTAAACAACTTTGTCCCTTTGAAGACCTTACCAAACGAACCACTGCCCGTAAACTGCTGCAGCAGATGGAATCCATTCATCCGGAAGCAAAGTTTAATCTGTTTAACTCCATGCACCAAATCGACGACGAATATTTGCCATAAAAGTTATAAATATTCACCGGATGACTATCTGAAAATCAACTGTAACATTTTCGGAAGTAAATTTACAATCCTTAAAGTGTTATCTTTGAAAAAAAATCCGTTTTGAGTAAAATTTATCTTGTCGGTTTTATGGGGGCAGGCAAAACAACCCTCGGAAAAAAAATTGCACGCAAGCTTGGCTACCGTTTTTACGACATTGACAAAGCTTTTGAGCATAAGTACAAAACTTCGGTTGACCTGTTTTTTCATAAATACGGTGAGGAGATATTCCGGCAGATGGAATACGAACTGCTTGTTTCCACATTTGAGTTTAACGATACGGTTGTTTCTACGGGAGGCGGAACTCCATGCTTTTACAACAGTATGGAACTAATTAATAAAAACGGCATCAGCCTCTACATTAAGCTTACGCCCGAAGCCTTGTTACACCGCCTTACCCACGCAAAAAAGCGCCGTCCGCTGGTGGCTAAAAAAAGTAACGAAGAGTTGCGCCAATTTATAGAGCATAAGCTTGCCGAACGGGAGCTGTATTATAACAAGGCATTGTATGTTGTTAACGGGTTGTCAGCCAGTGTGTCAGGGATTGTTGAGATGCTAAAGTAATTGTAGTTTATTTTTGGTGATAAATCATTTTATTCGGGTTACCCTTTACCGGATAAAAAAATATTGAATTTTTTTTAAAAAATGTTGTTCAAATAAATTATCAGTGTATATTTGCACTCGCTTTTTGAGCGACGAGGGAGTTTAGCTCAGTTGGTTCAGAGCACCTGCCTTACAAGCAGGGGGTCATAGGTTCGACTCCTATAACTCCCACCCTTTAAGCCTTACAGTTATTGTAGGGCTTTTTTTTTGACCCTGTTTTAAACCTGTCAGTAATTGGGTTTGCCGGAGGTAATTGCCGGGTAAAACAAAAACATACCCTTACGCTGAACTTCCGGAAAAAATGATTAGTCTAATAGATAGTTGGGCCCAATGTTGATAACTGGACAATTAATAAGTTGATAAAGATTATTAAATATAATACTTTTGATGAAATTAATAAATGGAGATTAAAATGGAGATTAAAACAGATTTATTTTTAGGAGACAGTAGGGATATGTTAAAATATATTCCTGATAATTCTGTTGATTTAATTATTACATCCCCACCTTATGCTGACCAAAGGAAAAAGAGTTATGGAGGAATTAAACCCAATGAATATGTCAATTGGTTTCTTCCAATATCAGAACAATTATTAAGGGTTTTAAAACCGACCGGGACTTTTATTTTAAATATTAAAGAGAAGGTTGTTGATGGAGAGCGAAGTACTTATGTGATGGAGCTCATAATTGAAATGAGAAAACAGGGTTGGTTGTGGACAGAGGAATTTATTTGGCATAAAAAAAACAGTTATCCGGGTAAATGGCCTAACAGATTTCGTGATTCGTGGGAAAGACTGATACAGTTTAATAAAAACAAAAAATTTAATATGTATCAGGAAGAGGTTATGGTTCCTATGGGCGATTGGGCAAAAAACAGGCTTAAAAACCTTAGCGATGTTGATAAAAAAAGAGATGAGTCAAAAGTAGGAAGCGGGTTTGGTAAGAATATCTCAAATTGGTTAAACAGAGATAAAGCCTATCCAACCAATGTTTTACATTTAGCAACCGAATGTAATAATAAAAAACATAGTGCAGCTTTTCCGGAAAGTCTTCCTGAGTGGTTTATTAAATTGTTTACCAGAACCGGTGATACTGTTTTAGACCCTTTTATGGGCTCCGGAACAACAAATATTGTTGCTCAGAGAATGAACCGAAATTCAATAGGTATTGAGATAATAGAGGATTATTACAACATGGTAAAGGAAATTACCAATCCCACAGAATTTGTTTTATTTGAACAGAAAAAAGATTATGGGAACATTAAAAAAACACGACATACAACAGTACGTTGAAAAAAATATTGGAACTTTTCACGAAAAAAGAATTGCAAGTCTTGATAATTTAAAATTGTCGAAAATTTTAAAACGAAAAAATCCGTATCTTTTCAAGGCAAAGTATGTTCTAACTGCAGATGAAATAATAAGAGGAATTGTTGATGCACATATTTCATCGAGTGAGGAAGGTATATTTGGGGATTGGTTAGAAGGTTTGGCAATTTTTATTAATGGAATAGTTTTCAACGGTTGGAAATCGGGAATTCCAAATATTGATTTGGAATTTGATAATAATGGAAAGCGTTTTATTGTAAATATTAAATCCGGTCCAAATTGGGGGAATAGCAGTCAGGTTGCAAAAATGAGATCTGATTTTAAAACTGCACAAAGAACTTTAAGAACAAGTAACTCAAATTTAAATATTGTATCTGTAAATGGGTGTTGTTATGGAAAAGACAGCCGGCCTGACAAAGGCGATTATTTTAAATATTGCGGGCAGGAGTTTTGGAAATTTATTTCAGGAGATGAAACATTATTTACAGAAATAATTGAACCGTTGGGATACAAAGCGAAAGAAAAAAATGATGATTTTTTAACTTCGTATTCTCAGATGATTAACAAATTTACAAAAGAATTTATTGATAGTTTTTGTTTTAATAATGGTGAGATTAATTGGGAAAAATTGGTTGAATATAATTCCGGAAAAGCATAAACACCATACACAATAAAGGCTTTATACAATTTGTGTAATGTATTGATGATAAATCTTATAACAGCGCGAAAAGCTTGTGGAAAATCGAATATTAATCGTTTAAAAATCTCAAACTGCGCAATAGGTGAGTTATTAAAACCCGTTAGACGCAACATCCCCAACCCCTAAATGTATCAATAAGGTGTTTTGTCTTCGGTTTCAATCCACTCATCAAACACTTTTACAGCATCTTCGCGCATTAGCTGAACCGATTGTAATTGACGTTGATCTTTTGGCTTGGCAATTTCGGCATAGATAAACGAGTCGTCGAAATTGGCTTTGGCAGCATCGTCTTTGGTGGCGGCATAAAAGAGTCTGTCGATGTGCGACCAGTAAATGGCGCCGAGGCACATGGGACAAGGTTCGCAGCTGGCATAAATTTCGCAGCCCGAAAGGTCGAAGGTGCCAAGATTTTTAGCGGCCTGACGAATGGCTACAATTTCGGCATGGGCTGTGGGGTCGTTGTGAACGGTAACCTTGTTCCCTCCTTCTCCCACAATTTTTCCGTCTTTTACAACCACGGCGCCAAAAGGCCCGCCATTATTGCTGTTAACATTATTTGCAGCCAGGCTGATGGCTCTGGCCATAAATGATCTGTTTTTTTCCATGATATGTCCTTTTTCATTGGCCTGACCAACTGCCTTGCCTTGTTGGCACGGTCAAACTTTTGTTCAACAAATGTAAAAACTTTTTCCGTTCAACCGCAATGGCACCCAAACTGCTTAAATGTGGAGTTTCCTGTTGCGCATCAATCATATCGAAATCCCACAGCAGTAACTTATCAACGAGGTGCCACAAAGCTACTTTGGAAGCATCGGTAACAAGGTGGAACATTGATTCGCCAAAAAAAGTACCACCCAGCGAAACACCATATAGGCCACCCACAAGGGTTTCTTTCTGCCATGCTTCTACTGAATGAGCCAGTCCCATATTGTGCAGTAACGTATAGGCGGTTATCATTTCCGTAGTAATCCAGGTTCCCGACTCATTATTGTTGCGTGTTTCGGCACACTGTTTTATCACCTCTTCAAAGGCAACATCAAAAGTTACCTTAAACACATTTTTGCCAACAGTTTTTTTTAAATTTTTATGCCGTTTAAAATTTTGCGGAAAGAGTACCATTCTCGGATTGGGCGACCACCATAACAACGGCTCTCCCTGTGCATACCACGGAAAAATACCCTGTGCATAAGCCTGTATAAGCCTTTCAGAACTTAAGTCGCCGCCCACTGCAAGCAACCCGTCTTTGCGTGCCAAAGCGGGATTGGGAAACACCGGTTCTGCCGTCAGTTGAAAAACAGGCATGTTATTGTTTTATGAACTTAATGCTTTGTAACGTTTGTGCTGTTTTAAGGGTAAGGATGTAACTCCCGGGGTTTAGCGCTCTGCTTACGGAAACCTTTTGCCCTGCTTTAAAGACGCCCTGTTGAAGCATCCTTCCGGTAAAATCGGAAATATTGTACACCACAGGTTTGTCGCTTTTAATATTTGATACTACAAAATAACTGTTAACCGGATTTGGGTAAATAACCGCTTCTGTTTTATAACTTTTTTGAAGGCCTGTGCCGGTAACATCAAACCAAAAGGTAAAATAGCCATCCGGAGCCGAAAGAGGATAGGTGATGGTTGTTCCGTTTACCGATGTTGCTTCAAGGTAGTAGCTGATGGTGTCGGTAAGTTGAACATTTTGAATGATGCCGTAATGGGTGGGGCAAACAAGAAAAACCATGGTTTTTTGCCACGCAGTATCGTTGTTAAATCTGTAATACAGCCACATATGGTCGATAACATCGTCGCCGGTGGCAAGGCAGTGAACTGTGAACTCGTCGCCCTGATACTCTTGGGCTCCTTCAAGTTTTTTATGATTAATTCGCAGATAGTGCTCTTGCGGCCGCTCTTTGGTGATGGTATGAACGGCAGCATGTAACAGCGACAATTTCCGGGCATCAACCATTTTTATATTCATCCCGTATGTATTATTTTTATAAGCATTATATGCTGCCGAATCGTATTCGGGATTGTTATAAGAAGGAATGAGAATGAGATTATTTAATATCAGTGAGTTGGTATAAGACCGCAACTCTCCCGTAAGCGTAGTGTCGTATTGTCCGTTGTCAGGTGGTGCCGCCTGAACTCTGACAATTTTGTATGGTGTTTCGTAGGTGTTTGTTATATTTTGAATCAGACTGACATTGCTTTCGATGACCGGATAATCGGGTAAAGAATCAGGGACTTCTGTCATAAGCACCGTTTCGGAATCCAGCATCTTTACAAACATATCAATGCTTTTAAACATTCCGCCACCGCTGTGTTCGGGTGCAGTTAAAAAAACTATGTCAGGTACGTTGTAAACAGATGAAAGCTGTTGAGAGATGTCGGCCTGGCTTAATGATGGATTTTCCTCCAGAATCCGGGTAGAAACAAAAAGGTTTTTTTCGCCATCGGTAACAATGTTTCCCGGTTCAAAGGCAAGGGTGTACGGAACATAATCGGATTGCCAATAGTCGGCCAGCCGGAAAGGTACCGAATCATCCTGTGGCCTGTTATAACTGTTAAATACAGGATCGCCAAAGTAACGAACCAATGTTTGATTAAAGACACCATATCCCGTTACCGGAGCATATTCTCTGATAAAAGCCGTGTTGGTAGCAACGGGAATAAAGCGGATGTTGTTGTGATTGTTTCCGGTGGCTTGTAAAAAAGTACGGATTGCCGTGGTGTCAGTCAGGATGGAATCGGCATTGTAAAGAAGCCACACATCGCCGGAGGCAGCTGCTAATCCGCTAATTTCGGCAACCACCGAATCCAAAGGAGGGTTGTATGGCCATGTTAATAGCACGCCGTCGTTTTTTTCGTATTCGGCAGGTACGGTAACGGCCATTTGTGCTGACAGGTTAAAAGTTATCAGCGAGGTTATAAGTGTTAATAAAATCTTCATCAATATTCCGGTTTTTTTAATTTGTTTCCGAACGTTTATCTGCCGTCAGCATGTTTAGCGAAAGGGTTACTTTAGCAATAACCTGTTCTATTTCGTCATCTGTAATGGTAAGTGGCGGCGCAATGCGGAAGCTGTGTTCGTTAAACAAAAACTGATCGACAATTAGTTTGTTTTTTTTAAGAATGGCTACCATGCGGGCGGCAGCATATTCCTTTTTTAATTCAACACCAAGCATCAGGCCTGTTTGTCGTATTTGGGCAACAGCAGGATGATTTTTTAGGGCATTTTTAATGGCAGCACCTTTACGGTTCGCTTTTTCGGGAAGGTTTTCATCAAGAATAACCTGTAAACCGGCTAATCCGGCTGCTGCCGAAACAGGGTGGCCGCCAAAGGTGGTAATATGGCCTAAAGCAGGGTTAAAGGTAAGCATGGCCATATTTTTTTTCGACGACACGAAAGCACCTATGGGCATGCCGCTTCCCATCCCCTTGGCAAGGCATAATATATCAGGTACCACATCAAAATTTTCAAATGCAAACAGTTTTCCCGTTCTTCCAAAACCCATCTGTACCTCGTCAAAGATAAGTATGGCACCGGTTTCGTTACAACGTTTTCGCAGTGCTTTTAAATAATTGTCTTCAGGTAATATTATTCCGGCTTCCGCCTGAACAGGTTCAACAATTACACAGGCTGTTTTGGCGGTTATCTGTTTCAGGTTTTCTTTGTTGTTAAACTCAATAAACCTGATGTCGGGTAACAGGGGACGGAAAGCATACTTCATCTCTTCGTTGCCTAAAACGCTTAAAGCACCGTGTGTGCTGCCATGATAAGCGTTGTTAAACGAAACTATTTCGGTTCTTCCGGTAATGCGTTTGGCCAGTTTTAACGCTCCTTCTATGGCCTCACTTCCCGAGTTTACAAAAAAGATGCTGTTTAACGATTCCGGAAGGTTGGCAGCCATTAATCCGGCCAGTTTTACCTGTGGCGATTGTATGTATTTGCCGTAAACCATCAGGTGCATATATTTTTTGAGCTGCTCATTTACAGCTTCTACCACCTTGGGATGAAGATGTCCGACATTACTTACGGACACCCCTGACACCAGGTCGATGTACTGTTCACCCTTGTCGGTATAAAGATAAATACCTTTGGCTTTAACTACTTCTAACGCTTCCAAATCGATGGAAGGCAAAGCAAGATGCTGAAAAAACAGCTGACGGTTGGTGAGTTGCATAATTTTTATTTTATCGCAAAAATAGTTAAAAGAGAGACAGAAATTTAATGGTGGTTTAGTAATATCTTTTTAGCAACACGCAATTTTTCGATACTTATTCGTCAGCTATGTTAATAATATGCAGAAGAAAAGGTTTGTCAGTGATTTTGTTGCGAGTAAATGGGATAACAAGCAAACTGTCCATGGGTGCAAATAGTGCTACTTGGAAAACTGCCAATTTTCTTAAGGTGCTTAATAATAATTTTTTTGATTTCAGTCATAATATTATTTTTGTTGCAAATAACATTAAAACATGGCGCGCGAAATAATACCTACAAGTCGCAAGGCTTTAAAAATAAACTTAGACACAAATTTTTACGGAACTTTTGCCGAGATTGGAGGGGGGCAGGAGGTAGCCAGAAATTTCTTTCAGGCGGGAGGAGCTTCGGGTACCATTGCCAAAACCATTTCGGCTTACGATAAAAGTTTTTCCGACGCCAACTACAACAATCATAAAAAAGGACGCTACGTTTCGGAACATCGTTTGCAAAAGATGCTTAAAAAGGAGTATCACGAATTGGAAAAACTCCTTAGGGATGAAAAGCCCGAAGCTTCTTTTTTTGCATTTGCCGATACGGTTGAAATTTTAAATTATGCTAAAACCAATTACCCTCACGGATGGATGGGTGTAAGGTTTCAGTTAAGTCCTCATCAGGAACCCAACGAAGTGGTGATGCACATTAAATTGTTGGAAAACGACAGCTTGTTACAGCAGGTTACGTTGGGTACCTTGGGCGTAAACCTGATGTATGCCTGTAAAAATTTTTACGATACACCTAATACGTTTTTGCAGTCGTTGTTGGATAATGTTTCCACCGACCGGTTTCGTATTACCATGATGAAAATGACCGGTCCCGACTTAGCCTATGTTGATAACCGTTTGTTGGGGTTGCAACTGGTAAGAAACGGTATGACGCACGCTATTATGTTCGACAAGCACGGTCATGTGCAGCAGCCGTCGGACATGTTGTATAAAAAAAATGTATTGGCATTCAGGGGTACTTTTAAACCCATCACTTACATTACCAAAGATATATTACGTAAGAGCCTCGATTTGTTTCAAAAGGACGAAGATTATCGCGAAGAAAATACCCTTTCGTTTTGCGAAATGACTACCAACAATTTGCTGGCGGAAGGTGATCTTGATGAGATTGACTTTTTGGAACGGGTAAACATGCTTAACCTGATAGGCCAAAATGTGATGGTGTCCGACATTAGAGAGTATTATAAAATTGTTGAATTTTTCGGCCAGTTTAATCTTAGAAAGCTGCGCCTGGTTATTGGTGTTCCTACTTTGGAAAAGGTAGTGGATAAACGTTTTTACAAAGATTTAAGGGGAGGAATTCTTGAAGCCGTCGGAAAAATGTTTCCGAAGAATATGAAACTCTATATTTATCCTACTGCCCGTAAAGGCTCGGGCGAGATGGTGACTTCCGACAACATTAAAATGGATGATGATGTACGGTTTTTATACAATTATTTAAAGGCAAACCGTTTTATTTTGGATATTAAAAGTTCCATGTCGGAACAGTTGCATGTAAAAGCCAAAGAGGTACTAAAAATGATTAGGGAGGATAATCCTGACTGGGAAAAGTATGTACCCATGGTGGTGGCCGGTGAAATAAGAAAAAAGAACCTTTTTAAAAAGAAACCGAAAAAAGTAAATAAGTCCCGAATTTAAAATATGAAAGCTCAAAATGCTTAACCGGCACCTCCTATCCGGTAGCGCCGGATACAATTAAATTTTTCGGTGCAGAAAGTGGCCGGTTGCCTGGCTTCCGAGCCATAAATCGTTGTGTACCACTACTTTTCCATTAGCAATAACCCATTCGGGTGCTCCCACGGTTTCAAAGCCTTCAAAAATATCGGTGTCGCATTGCATGTGGTGGGTTTTAGAAGATATAACCCCTTTTATGTCGGGATTCCAAACAACAATATCGGCATCCGACCCTTGGGAAACAGATCCTTTTTGGGGAAACAGGCCGAATATTTTGGCTGCATTAACTGAAGTGATTTCCACAAACCGGTTTAAACTTATTCTGTTTTTCAGAACACCATACGTGTAAAGCAATTTCATACGGTGTTCAACACTGCCGGCACCATTGGCAATTTTTCTAAAATCGTTGATTCCGTTTCGCTTTTGTTCCAAGGTAAAAGGGCAGTGGTCGGTTCCGGCTGTTTGAACGTTATTTTCCGCCAACGCAGTCCACAAGGCCGCATTATCGGTTTTTTTTCTTAGCGGAGGGCTCAATACAAAAGGTGCGGTTTCTTCAAAAGTCCCCTCATACCTTGAATCATCCAGCAGCAGGTAGTGCGGGCATGTTTCGGCATATACTTTCTGCCCCTGCTGTTGCGCTTTTTGAATATGCTTTAACGATTGTGCCGATGATACATGAACAATATACAATGGGCAGTTTGCCATAGCGGCAAAATCAATGGCTTTTTTTACCGCATCGGCTTCAGCTTCGGACGGGCGCGACAACGGATGATAATGTGGCGAACGCTTACCCTGCTCAAACAGTTTGTTTCGTAATAATTCAATTTTATCACCATCCTCGCAATGCACGGTAACCATCCCTCCGGCCTGTGCCACGGCGCGCATAACCTTTTGTAAATCATCATCCGAAAGCCCGATACTCTCTTTGTATGCCATATAAACCTTAAACGAAGTTATTCCTGATTCGATACATGCATCCAACTCCTCTTTAAGGGAGTTTCTCCACTCAACAGGACTAACATGAAAGGAATAATCGGTAAGACAAACGGCAGCTTCTTTTTTGCGGACGGACAAAGCATCCGGCAGAGATTCTCCCTTATGAGGGGTAACAAAATCGATAAGGGTTGTTGTGCCCCCAAACAGAGCTGCTTTGCTTCCGGTATAAAAGTCGTCGGAAGAAAAACCGGCGGGTGTCGGGAGATGCATGTGCACATGCGGGTCGATGCCACCGGGAAAAATATATTTGCCCCGTGCATCAATTACTTCCGATAACTTATAATCGGCAGCATGGATGCCTGAACCAACATGCCTGATTTTACCTTCTTGAATAAGCACATCGTTAACAGCACTTTGTCCGCCGTTTACTACTGTTCCGTTTTTAATTAATATGGCCATGTTGCTGTTGATTACTCGGCAGACAATTGCTTTTGATACAGATTGTTCCCGATACTTTTAAACTCCATTTTTTTTAAATAGGCAGCATATTTTTTGCTGTAAACCGGTATAACAACTTTTTTCAGTCCTTCTTTTATGAACCTTCCGCGCAAGCGATGATAAATATAGTGTCCGTTTTTAAAATCGCGATATTCGGGAATAACATAATCGAGGCCAACCTTTAACGTGTCATTGTTTTCGCGGTGAGCCAGAAAGATTCCTGCCACCCGCATATTACGAAGCACAAAAAAGCTGATGCTGTTCATTTCGGGTTTGTAAACAAAACCGGGAAAAAATTTCTGGATCTCCTTATTGTGAAATTTCAGGAATCGCAATAAATACCGGTTGTCGCTTCGCACTTCAAGTGTTTCAAAATGCTCTTTTTTTGAATATATTTTACCAAGATAATAAACATCTACCAATGCAATAAAGCCATTCAGAAACGTAACCGGAATAGCATCGATTAAAAATCCGTAAGTTGCAAAGCTTAAGGCTCCCGCCAGATTTATCCAACGGAATTTTACAATGGAACTCATGGTCATCGAAAGGGCAATAATACCCGAAGCTACATAGCCAAACCATATTAAAAAGTCGCTGTTCATAATTGATAGATTTTAAGGGGTTATTTTAACTTTTCCCAAAGCCTGCCGGCCTGTTCACGGGTAAATTTTAAAAGGTCATGTTCGTCAACAGTCTGAAGCACACGGTTTTTAATTACAAGTCTGCCTGCTGAAATAACGTGCTGAACATTCGTGCTGTTAAAGCCAAAAATAAAATGGCCTAAAAAGTTTTGGCTGTTCATACCGGTGGGAGTGTCGTAATCAAGCACCACCAAATTGTTCTCGCCATCTCCTTTAAAATTGTTTTCTTTTAGGTAACGATGCACATTTCTGAAACGGCGGTAGGTTTCGGCATAATCAATTTTATCGTTGGTTTGGCCGGCAAAAAAGGCTGCCTGTGCACTGCGCAACATATCGGAATGCATGCCGTCGGTTCCCAGCATAATTTTATCGGACAATCCCGTGGAACTAAAAGTACCCACTTTGTTATTAAGGTTGCTCTCCATATTTTCGACTACCCAAACGGGGCTGTCGGCCAGTTGCTTTCGCTCGGCTTTATTTAGATGAAGACAGTGTGCCAGAATGGTTTTGGAAGAGCTGAGCGCGCCAAATTCTTTTAACCTGTCCACCACTGTTTTGGAATAAGTTCCCATGCTGTGGCGTTCATCGTATTGGTCTTCAGCCACGTGAATATGTATTCCTGTGTGATATTTTTCCATCAAATCGACGGCTTTTTTCATGGTTTCGTCTCCCACGGTAAAAGCGGCATGCAGGCCTGTTAAACCCTGATTATTTTCGAGCCATGATGCTGTTTCCGCCAATCCTTTTTCAGCCTTTTCGAGGCCGTCGCGGTCGGAGATTTCGTAACACAACAGGTGGTTCAGTCCCACTTTTTCAAAAGCATCTGCAATGGTTTGTAACGAACCCTCAATAAAACCGGGAGAGGCATGGTGGTCGATAACAAAGGTGCTTCCTGCTTTGGCACAGGCATAGGCGGTAGCTAATGCACTTGCTTCAATCATCTCTTTATCCAGTGCCTTGTCAAGTCTCCACCAGATGTATTGAAGGATTTCGTAAAAGTTCGACGGATTTTTCGGTGGTGCCGGCATTCCGCGTGCCAGAGCCGAGTAAGCATGATGATGTCCCACGGCAAATGAGTGGGTTACAAATTTTCCGGAGCAGTCGATGATTTCATCAGGCTGCGTAATTAAGGCATCACTTTTTACAAACCGGATGCCACCTGTAAGCCCCTCTTCAACCAGTAAGTCGGTTTCGGTAAATTCAAGGGTCTCGGCATTGATATAGGTTGCATTTTTTAGTAACAAGGTCATGGTTTAATTTTTTTAAAGTGGGGAATGCAGCTGTTTCCCATTATGGTTTTCCGGTATAGCGCACCCTGAAATTTTCTAAAATTAACTATTACCGGGTGCTGCTCCCGATTGAATTTTTATGCCATTCAAATCACGGTTTCCTGTTTTTTTTCATCAACGGTAATCTGTTTCGTTTAACGCCATCAAAAGCAAACAGGGCATTGGCCACTGCTGCGGCCGTGGGAACGAGGCCGATTTCGCCAATGCCTTTGGCGCCATAAGGGCCTACCGGGTCTTTTACCTCTACACCTTTAACCACAATTTCAGGGGTTTCATGGGCGCGTAACACCCCCAGGCTGCGCATGCGGTCAGATATTAAATAGCCGTCTTCCATAGGTAAATCTTCCGTAAGGGCATAACCCAGTCCCATGTGCACGCCCCCTTCAATCTGGCCTTCAAAAAGCATGGGATTCATAATTTTTCCGGCATCATGAGCCGCCACCATCTTTTTAACATTGCCTTCTTCATCGAGCATACAAACCTGGGCAGCATATCCGTACGAATAATGGGTAATCTGTTCTTTGGCTCCCGACCCGGGCTTGGTAGTCCAGTCGCATACATATTTTCCCCGGTAGGTTTTTCCTATCAATTCCGAAAGTTTTCGTGACTTCAAATCCTTTTGCAATCCTTTTGCAGCATTAATAACGGCAAGGCCCACCAATGCAGTCGCCCTTGAAGAGGTTGTCATTCCGGTTTTTATCTGTGCTTGCGTATCCACTACCACTTCAATGATATCGGGATCGATGCCCGTTTCCTGACAAAGGGTTTGCAGTGCCATATTATGCACTCCCTGTCCCATTTCGGTCCAGCCGTGATGAAGCCGGATGTGTTTTTCGGAAAGGATTTCTATTTTCACCGTTGAATCGTCCACCATGCCGTTGCCCACACCTGAATTTTTAATGGCACAGGCCAAGCCGGCAAATTTAGCTCCGTAAAAGTCGTCTTTAACAGCCTCAAGGCAGGCACGAATGCCCACGCCCTGGAGCTTTTGTCCTGTAGAGGTGGATAACCCGTCAACCAGTGCGTTGTTGTAACGAAACTGCCATCTGTCGAACCCGCCCTGTTTACAAATATCGTCGATACAGCTTTCCAGGGCAAAGGCCACCTGATTTGCTCCGAAGCCACGCATGGCACCACAAGGAATATTGTTTGTATAAACAGTTTTTGCTTCGATGCTGATGTTGGGAATAAAATACCCTCCGGAGGCGTGGCCGGCTACCCGTTCGAGTACCTTGTCGCCCACCGAAGCATAGGCTCCCGTATCGCCTACGGCACGTAGTTTAAGCGCTGTCAGTTTTCCGTTTTCATCGGCACCAATTTCCATGTCCATAAAAACCGGATGTCGCTTGGGATGCATACGGATAGATTCTTCGCGGGATAAAGTAATTTTTACGGGTTTTTTTGTTAAAAAGGCAAACATAGCCGTATGTCCCTGAATAGAAAGGTCTTCTTTGCCGCCGAAGCCACCGCCGTTGGGCACTAAAATTACCCTTACTTTTTCTTCGGGTATTCCTAAAATCAATGCTACCTGTCTCCGGTCTTCGTAAACGCCCTGACTTTGGCTGTACAATATAAGGCCATCCTTTTTGTCGGGCATGGCTACGGCAGCCTCTTTTTCCAGAAATGCATGTTCGATACGTTGGGTTTCGTACCGGCCTTTGGAAACATATTTTGCTTTTGACAACATTTCATCAGCGCTGCCAATGGTAAAGCCGGTTGTGCTAAAGTTGTTCGGCCTTTCGGGATGAATTCGTTTGGCGGATATGGCCTCAAAAACATCTGTAACCGGTTTATATACCTGATATTTAACCTGAATAAGCTCAACTGCTTTTCGGGCTACATCATCCGAAACAGCTGCCACGCCTGCCAAAACATTTCCAATATAATGGGTGGTTTCGCCAACACCAATCATAACAGGCCAGTCGGGAATAATAAGGCCTGTTTTATGCTCGCCGGGGATATCGGCAGCCGTAAATACCCTGAAAACGCCGGGAAGTTTTTCCGCTTCGGAGGTGTCGATAGAGAGCACTTTTGCCGAAGGATATTCGCTGAATTTTAATGCACCGAAGAGCATTCCTTCAAAGGTGAGGTCATCAACAAATTTACGTTGTCCCAGCGCAGTTTCGTAAGCGTGGTATTTTGGATGGCGCTGCCCGATTTTTCCGGAAGTGCTTTTTATTTCTAACTGTTTGTGTTGGCGCATGGTTTCGCCGGCATACAAAATGGCTTCTTCAATTTTTTTATAGCCTGTACACCGGCAAAGATGGGGTTTGATGGCTTTTTGAACCTCTTGTATTGTCGGGTTGGGATTGTCTTGCAACAACACTTTGGTACGGCTGATGAATCCCGGCGTACAAAAACCGCACTGAACGGCACCTTTGTTAACAAAAGCCTTGGCAATGGTATCTTTTACATAATCGGGAAACCCTTCGGGTGTAAAAATTTCGGCGCCTTCAACTTTCGACATTTTGATAACACACGACAATTTGGCTTTGCCGTCGATTTCAACCGTACATGCCCCGCAGGCAGCCTGACCGGAGCAGCCGTCTTTTACCGACGTAAGATGCTTTTCACCGCGCAGGTATTTTAACAGCGTTAAATCGGGGTCGCCATGGTATTGCTGTTTTTCTCCGTTTAAGTTAAAAGTAATCATGACAGCAGTTTTTCTAATTCATAAATATCGGGCTTTACAGCCTCGGGCATTTTAAGTCTGTTACTTACTGTTTTAACATCTTTCAGGCCGCTTCCGGTAAGCAGCACAATGTTGTTGGAGTCCTTTTCCAGTTTTGCCGACTTACTGTAGTGCAACAATCCGGCAAAAGCGGTGGCAGCGGCCGGTTCGGAAAAAATACCCGTATTTGATGCCAAAGCCGAAGAGGCTTCCATAATTTTATCATCGGAAACCGACAGCCATTCACCTTTGTACTTTTTAAGATAGTGTGCCGCCATATAAAAGTTTCGCGGAATATCCACCGAAATGGAATCGGCAAGTGTATTGCTCGGCTTTACTTTAAAGGACTCATTTTGTAAATTACGAACGAGGTTGTCGCTGCCTTGGGACTGCACGGCAACAATTACAGGCATTTCACGGATTATTCCCAACTCAAGCAAATCTTCAAATCCTTTGTAAACCCCCGAAATTATGACACCATCGCCCACAGGGACAAAGATACGATGCGGGATTTTTTGTTTCATGTCAGCAAACAGCTCAAACGAAACGGTTTTTTTTCCTTCGATGGTAAGCGGATTAAAAGCGGTATTGCGGTTGTACCATTCAAATTTACGGGTAGCTTCAACACTGAGGTCAAAAGCATCGTCGTAAGTACCTGCAACAGGAACAATCCGTGCTCCGTACATCATAATTTGAGTCAGTTTGGCAACCGGTGCCGATTGTGGTACAATGATGATGGCTTTTTGCTGCTGCGAAGCGCAAATACCTGCCAGTGAGGAACCCGCATTACCGGTTGATGCCGCTACTATCGTGTTGATATTATGCTCTTTAGCATAAGCAGAAACCAACGACGAGGCTCTGTCTTTAAACGAAAAAGTGGGGTTTTGTCCGTCATCTTTTAAAAAAAGATTATAGGGTAATTTCTCTCCTTTTAGTTTATTTATTTTATAAAAAGGTGTTTGCCCCACACGCAAGTTGGGTAAACTGTCAAGCGATTCAATGGGCAACAAATCGATAAACCCCGATTTTGATAAATGGGAAAAGTCAACCTGACGTTTTTTTAACAGAGGGTACTGAAAAACCGTTTTTAAAACTCCTTTGGGAGGTGAGTCCTGCGTGTTGGAAGCGTCGCATTTTGGGCACAGGTATCGAACTTCGCGGCTGTCGTACTCGCTTCCGCAATCAACACACCGGTACCGGTACTTATTAAAATTACTGTCAGGTGTCATTTATGATAAAAATTTACAAATATTTTTTTAGCAATCCGGTGCGCTCGTTAAATTCTTCAATCTCTCTATCCCACTCATCTACTTTAGAATAGCGCGATTTCCAATAGTTATCATCGTACCATTGGGCATTAAGCTCTTCCGATGTTTTGCCCTGCTGTTCTACCCAGGTAAAGTACTTGAGGTTGTGCATCCGTTTTTTCTCGTAGTAGTTCATTTCAATCATAGCATCGGTGCCAAGCCCCAGCATATCCGCCTCAAAGCTAATGGCAGCATCGCGGTTGGTAAATTTACCATGAAGTTCGTTTTCTTCTTTTAAACGACTTTGGTACATTTCCATGGAATCGGTAGCCACGGTAAATACCACATCGTTTTCATCCATTTCGTACCATTTGGCCAATTTAACGGAGCCCATCAGGTTAGCAATGGACGAGATGCCAAGCAGCTCCAGTTTGTCAACCAATTCGGGATTGATGTTCAGTTCATTTTTCAGGTACTCTTTTCCGGCGGGTTCATTAAAGAGGCGCATCAGGCGGATGTTCGGATTGTCATCGATGCCGGCTACCATATCCATGTTTTTAATGTTGTGAATCCACGGCACATGCTTGTCGCCGATGCCTTCAATACGATGCTCGCCAAATCCGTTGTACAACAAGGTAGGGCATTGCAGTGCTTCACCGGCGCACACTTTAAACGAAGGGTATTTTTCGCGAAGGTAATCGGTGCTGCCCAACGTGCCGGCCGAGCCTTGTGTTAAGAAAACGCCGCTGAAACGGTTGTCCTCTTTTTTAATTTTGTTAAAAACTTCTTCCATGGCAGGGCCGGTAACGGCATAATGCCAAAGGGAGTTGCCAATTTCTTCAAACTGATTCAGGTTTACAATTTCATCGCCCCGTTCCGCCAACAGTTCTTTAACTTTATCATAAATTTCTTTTACATTGCTTTCGGTTCCCGGTGTGGCAAAAACTTCTGCTCCCACTTTATGAAGCCAGTCGAAACGCTCCTGCGACATCCCTTTGGGTAAAACGGCAATGGATTTACAACCCAAAAGATAAGAGTCGTAAGCGCCGCCGCGGCAATAGTTTCCGGTTGAAGGCCACAGCGCTTTCTGGCGCGAGGGGTCGAACCTGCCGGTTACCAGTTTTTCTACCAACGGGCCAAAGGTTGCACCTACTTTATGCGCACCCGTGGGAAAAAACTTTCCGATAAGGATAACAATGCGTGCTTTTACTCCCGTAAGCTCCGAAGGCAGCTCAATAAAGTTCACCCCATTGAATTTGCCGCCAAATTTTACAGGCTCATTTTTCCAGGTGATGCGAAAAAGATTTAAGGGGTTCAAATCCCACAGGCCTATATTTTTTAATTCATCTTTAATCTTTTCCGGAACCAGCTCCGGATTTCTCATCTGTTTGTACGTGGGAAGGATAATATTTTTTTCCCTGCACTGCTTCACTGTGTTTTCCAACACTTGTTTTTCCTGCTCTGTCATAATACTTTTTTTAATCTATAATTAATCTCTTAATACACACATATTGTGTTGTTTAATGAATCTATTTTTCTATTCTTTGCCGAAGAAAGATTTTACTCCGTCAAAAATTACCATCATCTCAACAGCTTCATCCAAAAGAAATTCAAAATTACTATTTTCTTTAAGGTGAAGGGCTGAAATTTGAAAGTTGCTTTTGTTTAAGCTGACTTCAACCTCAGGTGATGAAAAATGATAGCTGTCCGGCTTTTCCGTTAAAAAGACAAGTTTTCCGCTTTTGTTGGATTCCAATACATTTTCTTTTTTATTAAAAAAATATCCATCGCCGTTATCTTCAAAGCTGTTTCGTTTTAAATAAAGATGCGGTTTGTCGAGGTACGGTTTTCCGGCCGTGGGACAAAAAGTGGCACAGTTTCCACACTCGTTACACCAGTCGGCAAGATGTAAAATCTGCGGTTTTTGTTCGATGGTAAAGTCTTTTTCTTTAGTAAAGGTTGCCTTACCCTTTTGGGAGCTTATTTTCCAAACGGGATAGGTACGTTGGCTTGTTTGATATGAGTGAAAGGCCGTATTGGGACAAACGGTTGTACAAACATTACAAACTTCGTCGCATAACAAACAGCGTGAGGCTTCTTTAACAGCATCCTCTTCAGTGAGGGTTTCCGTTACGCGGTTAAAATTTTTTCTGTTGTTAATCGGAGTTTCGTTGACTTGCATGGGCATGGTTTTTACGGCCCGTTTTAAGATGTGTTTTTGTAACGAAACAGATGCTCGTTCAGGCTTAACGGTGTTCAGAGCCGGTGCATCTGCTTTTGCAATCATTTCGTTGGCTGCTTTTCGTCCGTCGCCAATGGCGTTAATGGCTGTTGAGGCTCCCCGCAGGGCATCACCTCCCACAAAAACATTTTCCAAATGAGTTTCGTAACTGTCAGGTTTTGTTTTTAGTTGTTTCGGGTCAGCTACTTCAATGGCCAGGTCCTGGCCTACTGCCGGAATAACGGTATCGAACTCCATCTCAAATTCAGAACCCTCAACAGGCTCGGGATGCGAACGGCCGGTTTCATCTTTTTGGCCGGGTTTCATTTTTATCAGCATAACGGACTTAACTTTTCCGCGGGATGTGTTTATTTTTATGGGTGAAACAAGTTCCACAATTTCCATTCCTTCTTCCAAAACGGCTGTTATTTCTCCCCTGTCAGCAGGCATTTCGTGTAAACGACGGCGGTATAAAATAGTAACTTTTCCGTTTTTTCCGGTCATCCGGTAAGCAGTACGGGCGGCATCCATGGCAGTGTTGCCTCCGCCGATAATGGCTACCCTGTCTCCCAAATTTACGGGATGGTTTTGCTTTACGGCAAATAAAAAGTCCAACGGATCCAAAACGCTCTCGGCGTTGCAACCTTCAATAGAAAGTTTTCTTGACTTTTGCGCACCGGCAGCAAGATATACAAACCGGTTTTCATGACGCAGTTGCTCAAATTTATGTTTATCCACCGGTGAGTTAAAATGTATTTTTACACCAAGGGCTTCAATTCGCCGGATATCCACATCCACCGCCTCGTCGGTAAGCCTGAACGAGGGAATAGCTCGCGACACCATGCCGCCGGGCTTTGGCCCGGATTCGTATATTTCCACCCTGAAACCTGCCTGTGCCATAAACCGGGCACACGATAAACCGGAAGGGCCGGCTCCGATAACAGCTATTTTTTGTTCGCTTTGCGGTGTAAAGGGAATGTTTTTATACTGATGTTTAACAGCGTATTCAGCCACAAACCTTTTAATTTCACGAATTAGCACCGGCGCATCATAATTTATTCTGGTACACTTGGTTGTGCATTGATGGTCGCATATCATTCCGGTGGTATTCGGAAAAGGGTTGGTACGCATAATTACTTCGAAAGCCTTGTCAAAATTACCGTGTGCCGTGTGATACATGTAATCGGGAATATCCTGGTTGGTGGGGCAGGTATCTACACAGGGGGCCTGAACGCAATCGAAAGCATTTAAAGGTCTGGAGGTTTTAATGTCGGGCGTACTGAAGGTTTCTTTTTTGTATTTGCTGTTATTGAGTGTGCTTTCGGCATATTTGTTCAGATTACTCAACATCATCCCGGTAAGGCTTCCGGATTGATTTAAGGCTCTGTTGGCTATAAAACCGGAAGTGGAATCAGCTTTGCTTTCGGCAAACGACTTTTGTAACTCATCGATATACTGATGAAGCCGTCCGTAGCCACCGGGTTTTAAAATATCGGAACAAACCGTTGCCGGCGACAAACCACATGCAATAAGCGCGGGCATGTTAAATGCATCGGCACCTCCCGAGAAAGAGATATCCAAAGTTCCGTTAAAATAATTTTGAATTTTTGCCGCCAGATTTACCGAAACAGGATGTAAGGCTCTGCCGCTCATATACATCATTTGTTCGGAAGTGGGAAAAATACTTTTGTTGTTTATGCTTTCCAGTGTGTTGGTTAGCTTAAGCCCGAAAAAGAGGCCGGTATCTTTAGCCGTTTTTTTCAGGTTTGTGATGATGCTTACCGCTTCAGGAAATTTTAAATCGTGTTGAAAGGCTATTTCAGGAACATCCGTACTAAAACCGGAACGGTTAAGAATAGCATACAGTTTTTCTTTTCCAAGCAGAGTGGGATTGAGCTTTATGGTGGTGTGAAGTCCTTTTTCCTTTAAAAGGTAGTGTCCGATTTTTTCAATTTCATCAGGCGGACAGCCGTGCATGGTGGATAGGGTGATGTTATCGGAAAGCACGGCGGGAATATGAATGTTGGCAATGGCCGGATAGATATCTTTAATTTCGATTATTTTTTCAGCAAGCTCAGTTGATGCATCTCCCATCTTTTTAAAGAACCATTGCACATTGTCCTGCATAATTCCCTGATAATCATATCCAACACTCATGTTAAAAATAAAACCGGGTTCGGTTTCATCATGTCCCAGTTCGTGTTTTAAAATATGGATAAGAATCCATGCATTGAGGTATTGATCAAACGACTGTTGAATTTTAAGCTCCTGCGACCATTCGCAGTTGTAACCTTCATCCTGCATGTCGATACAAGGCTTCGACACTTCCAGTTCGTCGAGTGTTTGGACGGTTTTAAGCTCTATGAAACGTGCACCTGTAAGCCAGGCGGCAACAATATTTTGTGCCATTTGTGTATGGGGGCCGGCGGCAACACCCAAAGGTGTTTCCAACAACCGGTTAAACCGGCGAAGACGAAAAGCGTCGGTTGATTCGGGGAAAAAAAAGAGTTGTTGCGGAATATTAAACAGAGCCTTTTTTTGTTTCAATTGTGCCAATACAATTTCGGTGAGCTCTTTTAAAGGAATTATTTCAAATTTATCGGTCATACTGGTTTGTGTTGAAAATAATCAACAAAAGTAATACAATAAGATTAGGTAACAAGTACGGTTTTAGGAAGGGATTAACTTTGTTGTTCCCATTCGGGGAGCCCTTTGCAACCATAGAAACCCAAACCTCTGGCGAGGTTTTTGGGTTTTTGT